>JBBSAN010000150.1:0-11330 GCA_038252265.1 Chloroflexia bacterium | reverse complement strand
GGGGTCGCACCCGAAGAAGTGGTGCTTTCGCTGGTGGTCATCCTGGCCGCCACGTTCTGGTACGGGGCGATCGGCCTGTTCTGGTCGAGCGTGGTCAAAAGCACGATTGTCGCGGTGGTGCTGTCGCTGCTCACCAACGCCGTCCTGCTGGTGCTGGCCCCCATTCTCTACTTCATCACCCTGGCCTTTATCACCTATAGCTCGAACGGCACACCGCCCGCCGCCTTGCGCTCGACCCCAATCCTCTATCTTAACGAGTTGATCCTCTCCTGCCACCCGCTCTATGCGCTGGGGCGCAGCGAGGGCTATCTGGTAGAGGGCAAATCGCTCTTTTTCCCGACAGTGTCGTTGAACGGCTTCAACGTGTGGATGATCCACCCCTGGCTGTTCTTCACCCTGGTGTCCATCGTCTTCGGCACGCTGCTGGTGCTGCTGGCGATCCGCAATCTACCACCGGTGCGACGGCATGGCCGGGCGGGGGTGTATGTCCCCCGCGCCCCCGGCAGCCTCGCCCCACTCCCCACGGAGGAACCCATGTCCGCTACACTCCACCGTCCCACTGCTGTCATGCCGCCCCAACCGGGGATGCCCTCCGGCCCCGGACTGCCGATGGAACCGCCGGCCCCCCCGGCGATGCCGCCCGCCATGCCCCCGGCGATGCCGCCGCTGGTGGAGCCGTCGCCGCTGCCCACGCCCGCCCCGCTGACGCCGCCGTTGGACCCGGCCCCGCCCGCCGAACCGGCCCTCCCCGCCGTGCCGATGGTGCCTGTCGCCCCGCCGACCGAGGCGCAGGTCGCCCGCGTGGCGGGGAACCCGGCCCCGCCGCCCAGCGTCTCGTTTATAGAGGGCCGCACCCGCCCGGCCCCGCGAAAGGACGAGGTATGAGGTATGAGGTATGAGGTATGAGGTACTTGATGAGTTTACCCTCGCGTAACCTCGTACCTCGTACCTCGTACCTCGTACCTCCAACGCCTAACCCCCAACCCCCATCCCCTATGCCGACACCGACGACACAACCCGAACCCCCCGAATACCCGCAGATCCTGGCCGGGCTGCGGCGGATCGAGCAGCGCCTGCGGCTGGCCGAGGCGGCGCGATTAGCTCCGTTGGCCCTGAGCCTGGGGCTGGTCGGCGCGGTGGCGCTGGCGCTGGTGGCGCGGGTGCAGCCCATCGCGCCCTGGCCCGATCTGCTGGCGGTGGATGCCGGGACGGTGGCCGCGCTGCTGCTGGCGGTGGGGATCTGGGCATGGGTACGGCGGCGCGGGCGGCTGGACACAGCACGGCAGGGCGATCGGGTTCTGGATCTGGACGAGCGGCTCTCCACGGCGGTCGAAACCCGCGAGCAGCCCCGCCCGATGGCGCTGGATGCCGACGCCCATGCCGCCCATGCCACGCTGGTCCACCAGCAGTTGCGCGACACCACCGACCGGCTGGGTGCGGCGCTGCCCACCTTGCCGCAGGCCGTGCCCCTCGCCCCGCCCGCAGCACGCCGGATCTGGTTGGTGCCGCTGGTGTTGGTCCTGGCCCTGGCCCTGGCGACCTTCGCCCCCAACCCGATGGATGCGTTCTGGCAGCAGCAAGCCCAGGTGCAGCAGCAGATCAAAGAGGAGCAGCAGCGGATCGAGGAGTTGCGCAAGGACCTGGCCGCCCGCCCTGGCGACCCGAACGATCCCACCCGCCAGCAATTACTGCAAGAACTACAGGATCTGCAACAGGCGTTAGGTGCGGGCGACCTGACCCGCGAAGAGGCGCTGGCCCAACTGTCGGACACCGAGTCGAAGCTGCAACAACTGGTGGATGCCCAGGCCCCCGGCGAGAAGGCCGCGCTCGATGCGCTGGGGCGGCAACTGGCGCAAAGCGACAACCCCGCCGCCCGGCAGGCCGCCGAGGCGCTGAAGAACAACCGGCCCGATGCCGCCGCCGAGGCGCTGAAGGGCCTCGACCCCTCGCAGATGACCGGCGAGCAGCGCCAGGCGCTGGCCGATTCCTTGCGTCAGGCCGCGCAGGATGCCGCCGCCAACGACCCCAACCTGGCCCAGCGGCTCAACGATGCCGCCCAGGCGCTGGAGAGCAGCGACCCGGCAGCAGCCCAAAAGGCTCTGGAAAACCTGGCGAACCAGGTTGATCAGACCGGGCAGCACACGCTCAGCCAGCAGGAGGTCGATCAGGCCCTTGCCCAGCTACAGCAGAGCAAAGGAACGCTGGCCCAGGCCAGTCAGCCCACGCCGCAGGCCCAGAACGGCACGCCCGGCCCCACCAACGGCACCCCCCAGGCGCAGAACGGTACGCCCTTCCAAGGCACCCCGGTGGCACCGAATGGCACGCAGATTGCACTGAATGGCACACCGATCAGCATCAGCGGCACGCAGGTTGCACTGAATGGCACGCCGATCAGTGGCACTCCCGCCGGGACCGGTACCCCTGTGCTGGTCGCCGCCTCGCCCGGCCAGGGGACCCCGGTCATTGTGCCGGGCCAGGGCCAGGGCCAGCCGGGCCAGGGGCAAGGCCAGGGGCAGACCGGGCAACCCGGCCAGGGCCAGGGACAAGGGCAAGGGCCGGGCATTGGCAGCGGGCACACCGAGCCGTTGACCGTGCCGCCCTCCACGCTGAACGCGCAGGGCACGCCGGTCGGCCTTGCCGCCCGCCCCGGCACCGGCGACACCAACACCGGCAGCGTCAACGTGGACCCCAACGCGGGTAGCGTCCAGGTGCCCTACGCTGATGTCTATGGCAGCTACGCCGCGCAGGCCCAGCAGACTCTCGGCCAGGAGTATGTGCCGTCGGGGATGAAGGAATACGTTCAGCAGTATTTCACGTCGCTGGCTCCGCCCGGCCCCTGATCGGGAATGAACGCCCCAGGCCGGATCGGAGTATACATTTGCGTAGACATGGGCACGAGGTTATCCCGTATGACAGACCATGCGATCCCCAATAGCGTCGGGACCGTCAACAACATCGTGGCTGTTCCGGGCCTGACGTTTCGCCGCTTCCGGGGGGCGGCAGATTACCCGGCGATGGCCGTAGTCCGCGCCGGGAGCCAGGCCGAGGACGAGCTAGAGGCCGGGGCAACTGTTGACGATCTGGCCCGGCAATTTGCCCAGCCCAAAAATTGCGATCCGGCCCAGGATCTGCTCCTGGTTGAGGTAGATGGGCAGTTGATCGGTTACAACCACATGCGCTGGCAGGATCTGGTGGATGGCACACGGCTCTACCACCATTCCGGCTATCTGCTGCCCGCATGGCGGGGGCAGGGGATCGGGCGGGCGATGGTGCGCGCCAGCGAAACGCATCTCCAGACCCGTGCCGCCGCGCAGGAGCATCCCGGCCCGCGCATCCTCAGCGCGACGGCGTATAATACCCAGCCCCGCGCCGAAGAGTTGTTCGCCAGCGAAGGCTACACCCCGGCTCTGCACTTCTTCGAGATGGTCCGCCCGCATCTGGACGCGATCCCCGCCGTGCCCCTGCCGCCTGGCCTGGAGGTGCGTCCGGTGCAGCCGGCCCACTACCACCCGATCTGGGATGCCATGAACGAGGCGTTTTCGGCAGTAGAGGGAGCGCACCTGCACGGCGAAGACGACTATGCCCGCTGGTTGGACGGCGCGGAATTCCAGCCCGCCCTGTGGCAGGTGGCCTGGGACGGCGATCAGGTGGCGGCGATGATCCTGAACTTCGTGGACACCGAGGCCAACGCCCACTATGGGTGGCGGCGCGGCTACACCGAGGATATCAGCGTGCGCGCCCCCTGGCGGCGACGTGGCCTGGCCCGCGCCCTGCTCACCCGCAGCCTCCAGGTGCTCCAGGCGCAGGGGATGACCGAGGCCGGGCTGACGGTGGACCGGGCCAATGTCCCCGCGATGGACCTGTACGAAAGCCTGGACTATCAGGCCATGCGCCGCTTCACCGACTACCGCAAGGAGTTGGCGTGAACTATCCCCTGCGCCTGCTCATCCAATCAGAGACCGCGCGCCTGACCGCCCAGGATGCGGAAGGGACCGCAACCTTCTATGCCGAGAAACGCCCGGACCCGAAAACCCGCACAGAAGATTTGATCGTCGTGGCCGCCGATGCCGACCTGGCCCACCCGCTCTATACGCTGGGCCGCTTCGGTCCCCGCTGGCTCCAGGTGCGGGATGCCGACGGGCGCGACCTGTGTATGCTGCACGAGTCCCCGCCCAAAGACAGTCAGTGGGGCCTGGACATTTACAATGTGGGCGACCTGACGTTGCGGATCGCCCGCTATCCGGCAGCGGTGCGTTCCGGTGGCCTGGGTGGTCTGGTCAAAGGACTGGTGGGGCGTGGTTCCTCCGCGTCCGGCTATCAGGTGACCGCGCTGGATGGTACACCCGTCCTCCGTCTCCAGCCCGATACTGTGCCCGACCAACTGCTGATCGAGCGCCTGGGTCCGCTGAGCGATCTCAACGAACGCCGGGTGCTGATCAGCTTGTTCAGTGCGGTCTTGCACCCCCTGGCCCGCCCCACCCGCCGCCGTTAACGAGGTACGAGGTACGAGGTATGCGTGAAACGTGAAACGTGAAACGTGAAACGTGATGTGTAATTCTCAGCACTCAGCACTCAGCACTGATTACTAGTCACTGCCTACCGCCTACTGCTTACTGCCTACTCGCCAGAGAGGAACCGCCATGACCGATCTGATCCCGCCTGCCACGACGGCCAATGCGGCCAACTATGCCATGCTCTTTGGGGCCGACTTCCTCAAGAAGCTGGAGCGGTTGACCTTGATCAGCCGCAAGCTGCGGTCGGGGCGGATGAAGGGCGAGCGCCGGTCGGTCAAGCGCGGCACCTCGGTCGAGTTTGCCGACTATCGCAACTACACCCCCGGCGACGACCTGCGCCGGGTGGACTGGAACGCCTACGCCCGGCTGGAGCGCCTGTTCCTCAAGCTGTTTCAGGAGGAAGAGGACCTGACCGTGCATGTGCTGATCGACGCCAGCCGTTCGATGGATTGGGGCGACCAGGACCCGCTGGCCCACACCGACGACTCGCCCGCCACCCCCCGTGCGGCGGCGAACAAGCTGCTCTATGCCAAGCGCACCGCCGCTGCCCTGGGCTATATCGCCCTGGCCGGGTTCGACCGGGTGACGGTGGCCGGGTTCAACCGCCAGGGGATGCAGCGCTTCGCCCCCTCGCGGGGCAAGGGCCACGCCGTCACGCTGCTGCGCTTCGTCGCGGGCTTGCAGGCCACGGGCGAAACCGATCTGGATGCCTCGCTGCGCGCCTACGCCGCCTACGCCCGCTACCCTGGCCTCTGCTTCGTGCTGTCCGACTTCTTCACCGCGCACGGCGGCACCGAGGGGCTGGCTGCCCTCCAGGCGGGCGGGCACGAGATCCAGGTGCTCCACATCCTGGCCCCCGCCGAGGTCCACCCCGAACTGAGCCTGGTGGGCGACCTGCGCCTGCGCGACAGCGAGACCGGGGCGGTGCAGGAAGTGAGCATTGATGGTGGCCTGCTCGACCTCTACGCCGAGAAGTTCGCCGCCTGGCAGGGCGCGCTGGAAAGCTTCTGCCGCCGCCGGGGCATCAACTACCTCCAGGTCACCACCGACACCCCCTTCGAAGACCTCGTGCTCCACTACCTCCGCCAGCGCGGCATCGTGCGCTGAGCGGCGAGGTGGGGTTGGCAGCGCATGGTATAATTGATAGAGCGAAGGTTTGTGCATAGCTCTCGTAATTCTCGCCATCCGTCATCATCTGACCAGCCCGCCTGGTCAACTTGCGCTGTCATTCTGGGTCGTCCGTATTGCCTGTCATCCTGAGCGCAGCGAAGGATCTTGCGGGCGGACCATGATCGTTCGGGCCACCATCTCGATCTTCGGCAGCGATCTGGCGGCCCCACCAAGATCCTTCGCTGCGCTCAGGATGACAGGGTGTGTGACAATGCAGACTTGATGGCTTGCTCAGGATGACAGCGATCCTTCGTCGGTCTACTCTGTCGCCTTATTGTTGAAAGTACCGCCTTTATGCAGCACCACCACCGCCAGCGGCACCAGCCCGAAGTCCATGCCTTCTTGCAAAAAGCCTTCCATACGCGGGAATGGGTCTTTGCCCAGCCGCGCGGGACCGGGCATGAGACCTACTTCGCGGTGAGCGGCGAGCGGCGCTGCTTTATCAAGCTGGGGGCCGACAGCGAACGGGTGGCGGCGCTGGCCGCAGCGGGGCTGACCCCGCCGGTGTGGGCCGCCGGGGCGCTGCCCGACGGCACCCCGGTCCTGGTCCAACCCTGGCTGGCCGGGCGGGCACCGCGTCCTCAGGACTTCCAGACCTTGCTGCCGGTGGTGGCCGGGGTCATGCGCGGGCTGCAACAGGATGCGGGCATCCGCTCGGTCTTGCCCGCCGCCCCTTCCGAACAGTATGCCGATGTGGCCCTGGCCGCCTTGCACCAGGTGCGCTTGCGCTGGGAGACGTGGCAGGCCCAGGTGCCGATGGCAACGGTCGCCTTTGTGGACGCGAGCCTGGGGCGGCTGTCCGCGCAGATGGCGGCGTTCACCGGTGGGGGGCTGGTCCCGGCGCACAACGATATCTGCAACGCCAACTGGCTGTTGACCAGCGACGGCCACCTCTACCTGCTCGACCTGGAAGCGATGTCGCTGGAAGACCCGGCGACCGACCTGGGGGCGCTGTTGTGGTGGTATTATCCGCCCGCCTTGCGCCCACGCTTTCTGGGTCTGGTCGGCGTGGCCGACGATGCCGCGCTCCGAGGGCGGATGCAGGCGCGGATGGCGCTGCATACCCTCGCTATCACCCTGCCGCGCGCCGGAAGCTGGGACGGCTTCGACGGCCTGGCCTACGACACGACCCTGACCGATTTCCGCGCGGCGATGGCCGGGGCCGAAAACCCGCAAGGGTACGGCGTCGCGGCGGGCTGAGGAATAGGGTGTGCTATAATGAAACACCCCCCGCCGCGAAGGAGCACGCATGGCCTCGCAACTCAAGCCGTTCTATACCCCCGAAGAGTACCTCGCCCTGGAACGCACGGCGGAGTACCGGAGCGAGTACCTGGATGGCGCAATCTTCGCGCGGGCCACGGCCAACGAGGCGCATAACCTTCTCACCGGCAACCTCATCTGGCAACTTGGCAACCAGTTCGAGGGACGGCCTTGCCGGGTATATGCAAGCGCTATGCGGGTACAGGTGTCGCCAAACCGGATGTATACGTACCCGGACGTGGTGGCCGTGTGCGGGCCGCGCGAGTTCGCGGATGATCAGCGCGATACGTTGCTCAACCCCAGCGTGATCTTCGAGGTGCTGTCGCCTTCCACCGAAGCCTATGATCGGGGTGAGAAGTTCGCCCACTACTGGCGGCTGGCCTCGTTGACCGACTATGTGCTGGTGGCGCAAGATCAGATGCGGGTGGAGCATTTCACCCGCCAGGGCGATGGCTGGTTTGTGACGGCGGTGGGGTCGCCCGACGAGGCGGTGCGCCTGGACTCGCTTGACATCACGCTGACCCTACGGGCGATCTATGCACGTGTGGAGTTCCCCCTGCCTGCGCCCGATGCCCCGACCCCCAACTTCTGACCCCCACCTCTAACCACCCGTTAAGGAGGCATATGCGAACCAAAATCGGTATCGTTGGCTGCGGCAATATCAGCAGCACCTATCTCAAGGTCTGCCCCACCTTTGACAACCTGGAGGTGGCGGCAGTGGCCGATGTGGTGGCCGAGCGGGCGCAGGCGCAGGCCGCCGCGTTCAACGTGCCCCACGCCTACTCGGTGGACGAATTGCTGGCCGACCCGGACATCGCCATCGTGCTCAACCTGACCGTCCCCGCCGCCCACGGCGAGATCGCCCGGCGGGCACTGGAGGCGGGCAAGTCGGTCTACAACGAGAAGCCGCTGGCCCTCACCCGCGAGGAGGGGCAGCAGATCCTGCGGCTGGCGACGGACAAGGGGCTGCGGGTGGGTTGCGCGCCTGATACCTTCCTGGGGGCCGGGCTACAGACCTGCCGCAAACTGATTGACGACGGCTGGATCGGCACGCCGGTCGCGGCCACCGCCTTCTTCATGGGCCATGGGCCGGAAGGCTGGCACCCTGACCCCGAATTCTTCTACCAGCCGGGCGCGGGGCCGCTGTTCGACATGGGGCCGTATTACCTGACCGCGCTGATCAGCCTGCTCGGCCCGGTGCGGCGCGTGACCAGTTCGGCCCGGATCACCTCGCCGGAACGGGTCATCGGCAGCGAGGCCAAACGCGGACAGATCATCAAAGTCAACACGCCGACCCATGTGGCCGGGGTGCTCGACTTTGCCGACGGCCCGGTGGCGAGCCTTATCACCAGCTTCGATGTCTGGGGGCACAACCTGCCGCCGCTTGAGATCTATGGCACCGAAGGCTCGTTGAGTGTGCCCGATCCCAACGGGTTTGGCGGGATGGTGCGTGTGCGCCGGGCCGGGGCCACCGAGTGGAGCAGCGTGCCCTGGACCCACGGCTACAGCGAGAACAGCCGGGGCATCGGCGTGGCCGACATGGCCGCCGCCAGCCAATCGGGTCGCCCGCACCGCGCCAGCGGCGATCTGGCCTACCATGTGCTGGATATCATGCACGCCCTGCTGGATGCCTCAGTGGCGGGTCACGCCATCGAACTGACCAGCGGTGAGGGGCGGCCCGCGCCATTGCCCCTGGGCCTGCGTGAGGGCACCCTGGACCCGTGATCGGGCACCGCGGCTGAACCACTTGACGACTATCACGATTGGGAGGAGACAGCGAAGTCATGGACAAGAATCAGATTGCACTGCAACTCTACACCGTGCGCGAGGCGACCCAGGCGGACATGCTCGGCACCCTGCGTGCCCTGGCCGACATGGGCTATCGCGCCGTCGAGTTCGCCGGGTACGGCGGCGTAGCGACCAGCGAGATCCGCGCCCTGCTCGATGAGCGGGGGATGCAGGCGGCAGCCGCGCATGTTGGCCTGCAAGTCTGGGAGGCCGATACGGCGGCGGTGTTCCGCGACCTCCATACGCTGGGGTGCAGCTATGCGGTGGTGCCATGGGTGGGCGAGGAGTACCGCAATGCCGACGGGATGCGCCGCCTGGCCGACCGGCTGAACGAGATCGCCGTGCAGTGTCGCGCCGAGGGCTTGCGCTGCGCCTATCATAACCACGCTTTTGAGTTCGAGTCGTCGGTCGATGGTAAGATGCTGTGGGATCTGATCACGGAGGGGACCGACCCGGCCCTGGTCGATCTGGAACTGGATGTCTTCTGGGCGCAGTATGGCGGAGCCGACCCGGTCGCGCTGATCGAGCAGTACAGCGGGCGTGTGCCGCTGCTCCATATCAAGGATATGGCCGATGCCGAGTCGCGCCGGGATGCGCCGGTGGGCGATGGCGTGATGCCGTGGGACCGCATCCTCCCCGCCGGGCGCGCCGCCGGGACGGAATGGTACATCGTTGAGCAAGACCATCCGCAGAACCCCCTCTCCGATGTGGAGCGCAGCCTGCACGCCCTGGAAGCATTGCTGGGGCAGAAGAAGTAGGGGATGGGGGATGGGGGTTGGGGGTTGGTGACGTTCAAACGTTCCCTCCTTCAAGCCCCATCCCCCACCGACCACCGACCACCGAAGACCAACCCCCAACCCCCAACCCCCATCCCCCGCTATGGGCATACTCGCACCGCTCGGGCTGGCGCTGGCGCTGCTGGCGATCCCCATCATCATCTTCTATATGCTGCGGCTGCGGCGGAACGAAATCACCGTGTCGAGCAACCTGCTCTGGCAGCAGGTGGTGCAGGACCGGCAGGCCAATGCGCCGTGGCAAAAGCTGCGGCGCAACCTGCTGCTGCTCTTGCAACTGCTCCTGCTGGCGCTGCTGGTCATCGCCATCGCCCGGCCTTTCTTCCTGACCAACGCTCCGGCGGCGGGCAACCTGATCGTCGTGCTCGACGGCTCGGCCAGTATGCAGGCCACCGATGGCACCGTGGCGGGCGCGCCGACCCGGTTCGCCCAGGCCCAGCGCGAGGCGGCGCGGCTGGCCGATACCCTGGCCCCCGACGAGCGGATGACCATCATCTGGGCCGGGCCGGTGCCCAGCACCGCCGTCGCGGGCAGTGGCAACAAGGGGGTGCTCCAGGGCGCCATCGCCGCCCTGCGCCCCAGCAGCGGCGGGGCCGATATGGGGGCCGCGCTGACCCTGGCGGCAGGCGCGGCGGCCCAACTCGGTCAGGCCACAGTCGTCATCATCAGCGACGGCGCGCTGGGAGCCGCCCCGTTGCCTGCCATCCCCGCCCCGGTGCAATACATCCCCATCGGCCAGAGCGGGCGCAACAGCGCGATCACCGCCCTGGTGGTGCGGGATGCGGCGACCGGCCCGAAACTGTTCGCCAGCCTCGCCAACTATGACACCCAGGCGGCGACCGGTCTGCTGACCGTCCGCGTGGCCGGGGCGAACGGCGGCGAGCGGCTGTGGGACTCGCGCCAGTTGACCCTCTCGCCCGGCCAGGATCAGACGCTCACCTTCGCCGATCTGCCGCTCGACACGAACCTGATCACCGCCACGCTGAACCTGCCCGACCTCCTGCCGCTGGACAATACCGCCTGGGCGGTGCGGGCCACGGCGGCGACCTCGAACACGCTGCTGGTCAGCGAGAGCAACAACTTTCTCGAACGGGCGTTGACCCTCCTGCCCGGCGTGCGACTGTTCAAGGTGGCCCCCGCCGACTACGTGCCCTCGCCCGGCTATGCGCTGACCGTCTTTGACGGCACCCTGCCCGCCACGCTGCCGCCGGGCAACTTGCTGCTGATCAACCCGCCCAATTCGCCCCTGGTGCCCATTTCGGGCACGCTGGACTACCCCGTGATCGGGCTGGCCGAGCAGAACGATCCGCTCCTGCGCTACGTGGATTGGAGCAAGGTGCATATTGCCAAAGCGGCGCAGGTGCAAACCCCGCCGTGGGCGCGGCCCCTGGTCCGCACGACGACGGGCGCGCCGCTCCTGCTGGTAGGCGAGACGGAGGGGCACCGCATCGCTGTGCTGCCGTTTGACCTCCACCAGTCCGACTTCCCGCTGCTGGTCGCCTTCCCGATCCAGATCAACAACCTGCTAAGCTGGCTCCAGCCCACCGGCACGGTCGAAGCTCCGCCCCGGCTCAGTCCCGGCACGGCGCTGGCGCTCCACCCCCGCGCCGAGGCCGAGCAGGTGGTGATCACCAGTCCCGGCGGGCGCGTGACCACCCTCCCCGCCGCGCCCACCGTCGCCTTTGCCGATACCGACGAGCTGGGGGTGTACCGGGTGGAAGCGCGGGCCAAGGGGCAGCCGCTCGGCCCGCCCGACTACTTCGCCGTCAACCTGTTCAGCGCCACCGAGTCGAACCTGGCCCCC
>JBBSAN010000149.1:0-11340 GCA_038252265.1 Chloroflexia bacterium | reverse complement strand
TGAGTGGGGCGAATTTTGGCGAAAATCGTTCTCTCCGACAGGCTCACTACATTTGCACTTTTTACAATTCGTGCCTGGCCGTTCGCGGGGCCTGTCCACATCTTGCGGCAGATTGCCGTATTGGCCCTAAATGTGCCCCCGGTATGACGTTTAATCAAAAAGTGCAAATGTAGTGAGGCTGCTAGAGCGACGAAGCAGCACAGTTTAAATTCGAGGAACTCTTCACCCACGACAGCGCCCGCCCCGCGCCGGGAGAGAACCCCGGCGGGGCGGGTGTTGTGGCGTTACTGGAGAGTGTCGCTCCCGTCCATAGGGTCGCTAGCGTCGGCGACATCGTTGCGACCACGGGCTTGCCCGCCTTCGCGCCCGATCTCGGCCATATGCTCGCGGTCCTGGCTGACGCGGGAGCCGCCCCGGCGGCCAATGGTCGCCATATGTTCGCGGTCCTGGCTGACGGTTTGGCCGCCCTTGCGCCCAGCGTCCCGCGCTTCTTCGGCGGTGAAGCGGTGGGCGCGCTTGCGCTGGTGCGCGGTGCGGCCCCCCAGGCGGGCGATTTCGCGCTGGCGTTCGGGGTCCATTGCGGCGAAGCCACGGGTCGTGGCCTGCGCGCCATCGCTATCTTGCGGCTGCACCTCATAGTCGGTCCACGTAGTCATGGTGCTAAGTCCTTTCTGGCATTGTCGGGGTGGGGAAGCCCCACGCCCGGCGGCTCGTATTACAAGTAGCTCTTTGTGCCCGATGCGTTCCGACCAGGCTGCCGCGCCACCGTAGCGGCAAGGTATCAAAAGGGCCGTTTTCAAGCAGTCCTGGCGAAGGGTCACGGTCATACGAGGATGTGGTAACGATCGCTTGTGGCATTCGGTTTATTGAGGGCGTTGCTCCACGGCTGCTCCGCTGTCGATTGCTGCCCGGGTCTCTCCGAATTCTGAGGTGCCGGGCGGAGCGTCGGTGATCAGCGGCAGTTCCAGCCGGAACGTGGCCCCACCCTGGGCGGGCGGGTCATAGGTTAGCCTGCCGCCATGCGCCTCGGCAATAGTGCGGGCCATATAGAGGCCCAGCCCCAATCCGCTGGAGTCTGGCCCGGCGGCAAACCGGCTGAAGAGCCGGGGGACCATCGCGGCAGGCACCCCCGGCCCGGCGTCATGCACGGCGAGGACCGCCCAGGTGCCCGTGTCACGTTGCGTGGTCTCCAGCTCCACGATCACCGCGACCCCCGGAGGGGAGTGTTTGGTGGCGTTGGCAAGGAGATTTTCCAGTGCCTGGCGTATCCGGGCCGGGTCGGCCAGCACCAGGACCAGGACCGGGTGCTCGGCGCGGAGGTGCAGCTCGATGGGCGTCTCCGGCGTTGCCAGGAGCCGGATCGTCTCCTGGAGCAGGGTCGCCATGTCCAGGGCTTGCCGGTTCATCTCGAACAGGCTTTGCTCCAGGCGTTCCACATCGAGCAGGTCGTTGACCAGGCTGCCCAACCGCTCTACTGCATTCGCCAGGGCCGTGATATCGGCCAGATCGTGTGGGCGATCCTCCCGCATGGCGCGGCGGCGGAGCAACTCCACCCGCCCCTGGATCGGCGTCAGGTAATTGTTCAGATCATGGGCCAGCACCGTCACCAGTTCATCGGCAGCCCCGCGCCGCGCCTGCTCTGCCGCCGTCTGGGTCAGGCTTTCCACCAGTTGGGCGCGCTGGAAGATCATCCCGATCCACCCGGCGACGACCTGGACGAACGCCACATCCTGCGGGGTGAACGCTTCCGCACGGGCCGACGCCACCTGGATCGTCCCCCGGCGCTGACCGGCCACATCGAGGGGGACGATAATCATCGAACGCACGCCCAATTCAAAGCGGAAGCCCTGGAGCACCCCGGTATCCAGGTCCACATGCCCGGACAGATAGGGCGTGCCGGTGCGGTAGACTTCCGCTTCCCGCCCGCCGTTGGCGAGGGGCAGCCGGTCCAGGCCGATCGCCCGCTGCCGTGCCCCCATGGGGGTATCGCTCACGCCCAGCGCTACCTGGGTGTTCGTGGCCGTGTCGAGGACGAAGACATCAATTTTGTTGGCCTGCATTGCCTCGCTCAGCAACTGGCTGGCCTCATCCAGCGTGGACCTGACTTCAATCCCTTGCATTGCCAGCAGCCGTTCCAGCAGGCGGAGCAACCGGACCCACTCATGTTCCGGCTCATTCACCGTCCCCCCACGCATCGTGAAATTACCTCCTAAAATGCCTCCTGGGCGGCTGGGGACTCTGCTCATACGAAAAGTGTAACTGATGGGCCTGCTGGTGCGCATCCGGGAATCTCCGTAAATTGGCGTGCTACAGGCCGTAGAAATTCCCCTGGGGATCGCTACGGCCTGATGGGGCGTGGCTATTTACAGGATTGGGGACCGGCGCGAGGGGTGGGGTGTGGCTACTCGACGGTGATGAGGCCCCGCTGCAAGGCATAGCGCAGCAGCTCGGCCTGGGTGGTCAGGTCTAGCTTGCGCATCAGGTTGGTGCGGTGGGTTTCCGCCGTGCGCGGGCTGATGTAGAGGCGTTCGCCGATCTCGGCGTTGTTGTGGCCTTCTGCCGCCAGGGCCAGCACCTCGCGTTCGCGGCTGGTGAGCAGATCATAGCGGTCCATCGGGTGCTGGGCCTGATGGGCACGCTGCACATAGACCTGGATGGCCCGTTCGGTGAGGGGCGGGCTGAGATAGCGCCGACCGGCACTCACCTCGCGCACGGCTTCCACCAGGGTACTGGTGCTGGTGGTTTTGAGTACATAGGCCGCCGCCCCATTGCGTAGCGCCTCCAGCACATACGGCTCGTTGCTGTACATGGAGAGCACGATCACGCGGGTGTCGGGCAGCCGCTGCGTGATCTGGCGGGTCACTTCGAGGCCGCCCAGGCCGGGCATCATCACATCCACGATCAGAATGGCGGGCTTGAGCCGTTCCACCAGCGCCAGCGCGGCCAGGCCATCATCGGCCTCGCCCACCACCTGGTAGTCTGGCTCGGCCTCCAGCAGCGCTCGCAACCCTTTGCGCACTACGGGATGATCGTCGGCCATCACAATGGTCAACATGCTGCATTCTCCCCCGGTCTATGATCGGCGCGCCGCTGCGGCTTATTCATGCGTGGCCTGTTGCTCCTGGGGCAGTTGCGCGATCACGTGGGTACCGGCCCCCGGCGCGGACTCGATGGTCAGTTCGCCCCCGATCAGCGTGACCCGCTCGCTCATGCCCGCCAGGCCGGCGGTGTCGGCGGCGGCCCGGACGGCGGCCAGGTCAAAGCCCCTGCCGTGGTCTTCGATGCTCACCGTCACATCATGGTTGCCCAGAATCTGCACGGTGGCCGCCTGCACCCCGGCATGGCGCGCCACATTGGTCAGTGCTTCCTGCACCACGCGGAAGATGACCGTCTCTGTCGCCGGGGAGAGCCGCCGGTCCAGGCCGCTGTGCTGCAAGTCTACCTCGACGCCCGTGCGCGCGGTGAAGCGCTCGATCAGGATGAGCAGCGCCGGGATCAGGCCCAGGTCGTCCAGCACCGGCGGGCGCAGGTCGAGCGCCAGATCACTGATCCGGTTGGTCATATCATCCACAATCGCCGTGGCCTCTTCGAGTTGATCGCGCTGGGCGGGGGCGGAGCGGCGGGCCATCGTATCGAGGATAAAGCGCAGGCCGGTCAACGACTGCCCTAACTGATCGTGCAGCTCGCGCGAGATGTGGCGTTGCTCTTCCTCTTGCGTGCTGACCAGTTGCCGCAAGAGTTCGCGGCGGGCCTGGTCGGCGGCCTGGCGCTCGACGGCCTCGACTTGCAGCGCCTCGTTGACCTGGGCCAGTTCGGCAGTGCGCACGGTCACGCGGTCTTCCAACTGGGCGTGCGCCTCCTGCAAGGCCGTTTCCATCTGCGTGCGCCGGGTGACATCCGACCAGGTCAGCACGCCCGCTGTGGTCTGGCCCGTGCTGTCGCGCAGCGGGGTGGCGCTGATCAGCATGATCGCCTCTTCCCCGTTCTCCAGTACCAGCCGGATTTCCTCGTTCAGCACCACTTCGCCGCGGGTGATGGCGCGGGTCATCGGCCATTCCTCTGGCCGGACCGGGGTGCCGTCGGGGTAGAAGGCCTGGTAGGTCGGGCCGGCTTCCGACAGCACGGTTGCGAACGGCGAACTGAGTGTGCCCCATTGGCCCGGCGACCCGACGTTGCTGTAGATGAACCGGCCCGACGGGGCTTCGGCAATGACCAGCCCCACCGGCATCTGCTGCACTACCGCCTCGAACTGCATCTGCTGTTCGGCCAGATCGTGGCTCAGCGTGCGGCGCTCGCTGGCATTGCGGACGCGCTCGGTGATATCGACCAGGGTGATCACCACCCCGTCAATTTTATGTTCGACCGTGCGGTAGGGCAACAGCCGGACCAGATAGGACTCGCCGCTGCTGGTCTGTAGCTCGTGGACGGTCGCGCCCAGTTGCCGCAACACCTTTTCGGCGTCTTCCACCAGTTGCCCATAGTTGAGCTTGTGGGTGATGTGGGCGAGGGGCCGGTTGATGTCGGAGGGGATGATATTAAATACGCGCTGCGCCGCCGGGGTGTAGAGCTTGATCCGCAGTTCGCGGTCGAGGAACACCGTGCCGATATCGGTGGAGATCATCAGGTTTTGCAGGTCGCTGTTGGACCGGCTCAGTTCGTCCACCTTGATTTTGAGTTCCTGGTTGACCGCCTGCATCTCTTCGTTGACGGCTTGCAGCTCCTCCTTGCCGGTTTCCAACTCTTCGCTGGCCGAGCGCAGCTCTTCGTTCATCGCTTGCAGCTCTTCGTTCGAGGCGCGCAGTTCTTCCACCGATGTTTCGTACTGTTCGATGCTGCCGCGCAACTGGTCCCGCAGGAGCTGGGTTTCTTCTTCCAGGTGGCGCGCCACCGGTGCCATCCCTTCCAGGATCAGGCGATTCTGCTCGGCTTCCGCCGTTTCTTCGATTTCGTCGAAGATCACCAGGGCATGGCCCAGCAACGCGGCTGGCTCCTCCAGCGGTCGCACGATGATCCGCACCAGCCGGTCGGCCCCGTCGAGGTGGACGGGGATGCGCCCCGTTTCGTTGCCCTTCTTCTTATGGATCGCGGTAAAGAGCGCGCTTCGCAAGTCGAGCCGCAGGGCGGGGTGGATGACGCGGACCAGATTATACGTCGGCTCGCCGCCGACGAATTGCAAATAACGCCCGGCGCGGCGCGACAAATGGAGCACATCGTAGTTCTCGTTGACCACGATGCTGGGCGGCGCATATTGTTCCAGCAGGCTGATGTGCAGTTCATTAGGCGAGATCGTGCCGGGGGGCACCGGGGCCGCGCCTGCCGCGCCCATCCGCAGATCGGGCCGGGCAATCAGTAGGCTGGGGATGGGCTTAGCCCCGCGGGGAATAGCGCGGCGCGCGAAGATATGATGCTTCTTATCCAGCGGGCTATAGAGCTGCGATACGCCGTCGGTGGACTCGGACATGCCCAGGAAGAGGGATCCGTCGGGCTTGAGGGCGAAATGGAACAGGGCGAGCAGTTGGGACTGGGCCTCTTTGTTGAGATAGATCAGCAGATTGCGGCACGAGATGAGGTCCAACCGCGAGAAAGGGGGATCCTTGAGCACATCATGCACGGCAAAGAGGATGCTATCACGGATTTCCTTGCGAATGCGATAGCTCCCCCCGTCATGGACAAAAAAGCGCTGGAGCCGTTCGGGGCTGACATCGAGCGCAATCGTCTCGGGGTAGCTGCCCTCACGGGCCACCGCGATGGCGCGTTCGTCCAGGTCGGTGGCGAAGATCTGGACGTTGGGGATCTGGTTGTGCCGCTGGACCTGCTCATGGAGCAACATCGCCAGCGCGTAGGCTTCCTCGCCGGTGGCACACGCCGCCACCCAGACCCGCACCGGCTCCAGGGCGTTCTTGGCGGCGAACAGGCGGGTCAGCACTTGCTTGTCGAGCGCGTCCCAGGCCGCACGGTCGCGGAAAAAATTGGTGACACTGATCAACAGGTCGCGCAGCAGCGCCTGCACCTCGCCGGGCCGGGTCTGCAACAGCGCCAGGTATTCCGCCAGGGTGGGCTGATTGGTGACCTGCATCCGGCGCTCGATCCGGCGCAAGACGGTGGACTGTTTATACGCGGCAAAATTATGGCTGGTGCGGGTGCGCAGAAAGATCAGAATCTCGCTCAGATGATCGATCTGGGCGATCTCGATCGGCTCCTCGGCCACCGGCAGCACGATGCGCTCGGCGTTTTCCCGATAGCTGCGCAACTGCTGCGGCATCTCGGCCACCGGCAGCACATAGTCCACCATGCCAGTGCTGATGGCGTTGCGCGGCATTTCTGCGTGCTCGGCCTCCTCCGGGTCTTGCACCATGGTCACGCCGCCCAGTTCTTTGATCCGGGTCAGGCCACTGGACCCATCGGCCCCCGTACCCGAGAGGACGATGCCGACCGCCCCCGGCCCATGCGTTTCGGCCAGGGTGCGGAAAAAGTGGTCAATCGGCACCCGGCGGCCTTTGAACTGCTCCGGCTCGGTGAGGCGAATGTGGCCGTCGGTCATGGCGAGGTGTTTGGCCGGGGGGATGACGTAGACGCAGTTGGGATGGACCTCCAGCGATTCGTTGATCTGGGCGACCGGCATCCGGGTGTGGCGCTGGAGCAGGGCGGCCAGGTTGCTGTCGTGCTCCGGCGACAGGTGCATGATGACGACGAAGGCCATCCCCGGATTATCCGACATCTGTTCAAAAAACTGGGTCAGCGCCTGGATACCGCCCGCCGACGCGCCGATGCCCACCATCAGGAAGGCGGCGGGCGGCGGTGCCATTGGGTCGCCAGCTGCGATCTCCTGAACTTCCTCCAGGAGGGAGGCGTCGGTCTCCATACGCGCTGCTCCATTTCTGCCGGGCACCCCGTCTGCGCCCGTGCCGGACTCTGCCTGTCCGCCTCTGTCCGGGATCACCGCCTGCTCCGCCGCCCGATGGCTGTTTCGATGATCCAGGCGGTTCGGGTCGGGAGTGATCGCTTATTGCGGGCCAGGTACACACGGCACCCGGCAAGGGGGTTAGCACTATTGTACCCGATAGTGAACGGCTTATCAAAAATTGAGCCAGGCCGGAGTGGGCAGAAATCAGAAATCAGAAATCAGAAGTCAGAAGTCAGAAGTCGGCTTCTTCCATACTTTTTCCATAGTAGGCCGTTATGCTAGTTCCAGCAACTTCAGGCACGGCTGGGCGAGGATTCTCTCCATCAGTAGTGTCTTTAGAGACCGGTTTTAGCCTTGTTCAAAAGAACTAGCATAACGGCCTAGTAGAGAGTAAAGGGTCGTAGCGTGAGCACGTACACTCGCCCTTTCATCCATGCGCGGACTTCTAATTTCTGATTTCTGATGTCTACCAGGGAAGCAGGACGGTGATGGCGAGGTCGTGGGGAGGGGGCAGGGGCACGACCAGCCGGGCTTCGCCCGCCCTGCCGGTCATCACCGGGGAGGCAGTGCCGACCCGCAGGCGGATCGCGGCTTCGTGGCCTGCTACCCCCGGCCCGCCCAGGTGGATCCGCAGGCGGCAGGTGCCGGGAGTGGCAGGCTGGGCCTGCACAGTGACGGTGACGTGCCGAGGGTGCCCTGGGGCGGAGCCGAGATCGACCGTCTGCGCCAGCAGGGTCGTCCACGCCCCGGTGTCGCCGGGGGCTAGGGCCAGGTGGGAGTCATCGGCTTGCGGATCGTAGATCACCGCCGCCTCAGCGATCCCTGCCTGTGGCCCAGGGGCCGCAGTGGGGCGCGGCAGGAAGATCAGGCGGAGGCCGCGCTGCCCCGCCTCGACGGTCTGCTCCAGTGCGACCCGGATCGCCGCCCAGCCGGTCTCCCTCGCTTCGGTGGGGGGCGTCTCCGCCAGGAAGGAGAGGTCGTAGACGGGGAACGGGCGGGGTAGGGTGTCGGCCCCGGCTTCCTGGCGGGCGACGCGTTCTTCGTCCAGCACCTGCTGGAGTTCCGCGACTTCAGCCCGCACCGCATCCCCGCGCTCCAGGTAGCCTTGCACCCAGGCATAATCGGCCCCGGAGGGATCGAGCGTGGCGGCGAGCAGGGCCGGGAGGAGCGCCTCGAAGTGTTGGGCGTCGGCGGGGGTGACCGCCTGGCCTGCCTCGGGCAGATCGAAGGCCCAGGCCCGCCAGCGGGTTCGCAAGCGGGCCTGGGCGGCAGGGGTCAGCCCGGCCAGCAAACGGGCCAGGAGCGCGGCGCGCCCGGCAGGGTTCCCGCCGGGGCCATAGGCCGCGCGGAAGGCCGCCAGCCATGCAGCCTGCTCCTCAGGGTCCTCGTTCGCCATTGCTTAACCTCTATGCCGGTACCGGCTGGCCCACCAGCGCCAGGAACGCGGCGCACCGCCGCAGTTTGCGCTTCACCGTCACGCCCAGTTGGTCAAAGCGGGCCAGCGGCGCGTCAAAGACCAGCACCCATTCGCGCCGCTTCCAGCCCACGATGTCCCAGACCATCCGCAGGCGCTCCTCGTCGGTGTCCAGGCACTGATGCAAGATCCGCAAAACCTCTTGATCGCCTTCCGGGTCCACATGCCGGTTGCGGAGATCGCCGGAGGCCGGGGAGCCGGGCGGAAGCAGGGCCACCTCGGCGGCTTCGTCTTCGGGTAGCGGCTCTTCGCGGTGGAGTGTTCGCCAGGTCGCGGCCCCCTTGCGCTTGAGGATCGTCACCGCCCACCCCAGGAAGGTCGCCGGTTGTTCACAGGTGCGATAGCGCTGGTGGATCTCGATCAATGTCTCCTGCACCAGATCGTCCCAGGTGACGGTCGGGGCGGGCGGCAGCAGGCGGATGGTCATGGCGGTCAGATAGTTGCCGAGGTCCTGGTAGGCCCCCTCCACCTGCCGCCGCTCGCTCGCGGTGGCTGTGCGCAACCCGCCGCGCTCGCACGCCCCGAACAGCACGACCCCGGCGGCCTGTTCGCAGAGCATGTCGAGGGTGGGGGGAAGGCGCGGCTCCGGCTCGCACAGCCGTTGCGCGACCCGCTCTACCAGGCGCGCCTCGGTCACCAGCCGCCAGGCGTAGCGGCGCACCAGCGTGCGCGCCGCCCGCGCAATATCCTCCGGCTTCGGCGCGCCCTCGGCTCGCCCACTCCCGCGCCTCTCAAATTGATCAAAATTGATCAAAAATTCACCCTCGGTATTTAACAAAAAATCTGTCCGCCCGGCAACAGGATTAGTGAGGGTGGATGTGGGTGCTTCTTTCGGTTCGTCAGCCCGCAAAGCTCCCGCCTGCTCACCCTCGCTTGTGCGCCCTGGTGCATAGCTCTTCCTTGTCTCACCCAGGGAGACAGCGCTTCGGGGAATTCTCTTTTATAACCTGAAAGGAGCGACAGATGAAACTCGGTAAGAAAATCGTAGCAGGCGCGGTGCTGCTTCTCCTCCTCGGCCTGGGGGCGCTGGGGGGCCTGGGCTTCCCCGGCACGTCTCCCGGCAGTAGCATCCCGGTGGCGCTGGCCGGCGGCTGCGACGGGGGCAACCCGCCGCCGCCGGGGTTGGAGTGCCCCGACCCGCCGACACCCACGCCGACGCCGATCACCCACTAGCGTGAGTACGGGGTGCTGGTAGGCAGCACCCCGTAGCCGGGGCGGGACCCGACCTCTATGTCGGCTCCCGCAACCGGGGCGCTCTGCCCGCTGTCGGTGGGATGTCTAGTGGGCCGGGTGGTGTTGTCGCCCGCGTGCGGCGGCCCGATAATAGATCGCCGCCTGCTGGTGATCGCCGCGGGCACTCAGCAGATCCGCATAAGTGAAGGTAATCTCGTAGGTGGTTTCGGTATACTCGGTCTGCTGGACCAGATCCAGGGCCTGCTGGAACAACCGATCCGCATCTGCCGGTTCGCCGCGCCGCTCGGCGACCAGCCCCATCCCGCGTAGCGCCTGGGCATAGGTCCGCACCGTGTTGGCCTGGGCCATGGTGTCGCCCTGCTTGGCTTGTTCCCGGTAGCGGGCCTCGCTCAACTCTAATGCCTGTTGCGCCGCCGCTGCCGCCTGCTCTAGCAGCCCTTGTTGCAAATACAGCATGGTGTATTGCGTGTACATGATACTTTCCCGCATCTCGTCCGGTGCTTGGATCAGCAGGGTTTGGGCACTCTGCAACAACTGTTCCGCCTCAGGATATTGCTGCTGCTCGATATAGATTTCGGCCAGGTTGGTGCTCATCGCAATGATGGCCCACTGGTTCTGCGCCGCCTCATAGATGGTGAGCGCTTGCCGGGCATACAACTTGGCCCGGGTCAGGTCGCCTTGATCTTTATAGGCCAGGCTCAACCCCCAGTAGATGCCCGCTTGCTGTTCCAGGTTGCTCAGATCTTCGAGCTGGCTCAGGGCTTCTTTGTAGGTCGCGATGGCCTGCGGTGTGTCTTTGAGCGCCCAGTAATCGTTCGCCAGGTTGCGGTAGATGTTCAGCCGCAACGTCGGATCCTTGACGATCCCGTTGTGGATCGCCTGAAGGCCCAGGCGGTGGTGTTCCAGCGCCTGCTGGGGTAGGTCTTGCTCGTAGAAGACTACGCCCAGCACGTTGCGGGCGCGCTCCACCTCCTGCGGATCGGCCATCTGCTCGGCCAGTGCAATCGCCCGGTTCAGGTCGGTGCGGGCGCTGCCCGGTTCGCCCACGCGCAAATAGGCCGACGCGCGCAAGCGATAGAAGCGATAGCGGGTTGGCTCGCTCATTTGGTCGAAGTAGGCGCTATACTCCTGCTCGGCGGCGTTGATAATGCGGATCGCCTCGTGGCCGCGTTCGGTCGTGATCAATAGCTTGGCGTGGTCCAACTGATAGGCCAGATCTTCGTCCAGGGCTGCGATATCAATGTCGCTCCCGGTGGCCGGGACGGCAGCCAGGAACTCACTGACTGGTATCCCGAGGCGACGGGCCATCAACTCCAATGCTTTGAGCGAGGGCCGCGCCTTGCTCCGCTCGACCGCGCTCACGTAGCTTTTCGTGAATTCGGGCTGGGCCAGGTTTTCCTGGCTCATGCCCCGCTCGAGTCGTGCGCGGCGCAGGCGTTCGCCCAGTGTACTTAAGGGATTATGTTCAACAATCGGTTCCATTAGAAAGCCCGTCTCCTTCATACAACTAACGATCTTTTTATCATCCCCGGTCGATCTATGCTATCCTAGCATAAGAGACCTAGTTATCACAAGGTGAAAAGGTCCCTTCTTTATTAACCCATCATAAACCATGCCGCCGTTATTCGATGATTTGACCGGCTGTTTAAGTGGGATTGCCCGCAGCAAACAGGCTAGCGCCGCGCCGGGCAGCTACCAACTGGCTGCCGCATAGATCTCTCTGAGGAAGCGGCTGGGCACGGTCGCCAGCAGGCGGGTGGTGGTGAAC
>JBBSAN010000148.1:0-11344 GCA_038252265.1 Chloroflexia bacterium | reverse complement strand
GACCAGCGCGGCCTGGAGCGCGGCAGCATCGGTGGCGTTATCGCCCGACGGGGCCATCGACGGCGGCGGCGGGGCTTCGCGCATCCCGGCGGCAGCGCGCAACGCGGCGATCTGCTCCTGCAAGGCGACCATCGTCGCCCCCACGCTCTTTAGCTCGGCCTTCAGCCCCTCGATCACCTGGCGCATCTGCCAGACTTCGCTCTCGCGATGGCGCAGCCGCTCCTGCACCCGTTCTAACTCGGCCTTGCGCTCCAGCAGTTCCAGGGCCAGTTCCCCGGCGCGGGCGCGGCCCGCCCCCATATACTCGTGATATTCGGGGAAATCGCCGCCCAGCACCCGCCCTACCGGGTCGGATCCGTTCTCCTCCGGCTCCGGGCGGCTATCGCCGGGGAAGTCGTCCTCATTTTCCCAGCCCGGTCCCTCTTTGTCCCAGGGGTTCCTAAAGCGTCCCATTGTAGTGGTCCTTCTCTCCCGTGCCGGATTTGCCTGATTGTACATCCCGACCCCTGCCCTGTCAAGGCGAGTGACGAGTGGTCAGGGGTCAGGGGTCAGGGGTCAGGGGTCAGTGAGGAGTTGTGAGCAGCGAGCAGCGAGTAAGCCGTTACGTTCTAAGCACTAACCACCAACCACTAACCACTCGTCACCAACGCCTGGCAGGTGGGGCAGATGTGCGTGCCGCGCCCGCCGACCACGAGGCGGACGATGGGGGTGCCGCAGCGGGGACAGGGCTGATCGCGCTGGCCGTAGGCGTTCAAGGCTTCCTGATTGTGGCCCTTGTCGCCGCTGGCGTCGCGGTAGTCCGAGATGGTCGTGCCCCGGTTGGCGATGCCTTGCGTCAGCACATGGCGGATGGCGTGGTAGAGCCGTTCGGTCTCGTCGGCGGTCAGCGAGGCGGCCAGGCGCAGCGGGTGGAGCCGGGCCAGGAACAGCGACTCGTCGGCGTAGATATTGCCGAGGCCCGCCAGCACCCGCTGGTTGAGCAAGAGCGGCTTCAGTTGTGCCCGCCGCCCGGCCAGCAAGCCCCGGAAGCGGTCAGGGGTGAAATCATCGGGCAACGGTTCCGGCCCCATGCTGTCGAGGAAGGCAGGCAGTTCGTCCGGCGACAGGAGGCGCACCTTGCCGAACTTGCGCGCGTCGGTGAAGTGCAACTCCGCGCCGTTGTCCAGCTTGAAGATCAAACGGGTGGCCTTGCCCGCCGGTTGCGGGGCCGGGTGGTAGGTCAGCGCTCCGGTCATCCGCAGGTGAACGGCCAGCACTCGCTCGCTGCTCAGTTGCATCAGGATATACTTGGCCCGGCGGGTCACTTCGAGGATCGTCTCGCCCCCCACCGTGGCGCAAAAATAGGCGGTCTCTAACGGCGCAATCGTCTTCGGCCAATCGCAATAGCTGACCCCGGTGATCGTCCGCCCGACCAGTTTCGGGCGCAAATCGCGCACAATCGTCTCTACTTCAGGTAATTCAGGCATACCGTATTATACCAGTTTTGGGGGGATGGCGACGAGGGACGAGGGATGAGGTTCGAGGTTTGAGGTTTGAGGTTTACGATGCGGATGGCTCATACCTCATACCTCATCCCTCATCCCTCGTCACCAAACTTCAACCTCTGTCCACCTTGCGCAGGTTGACACGCCCCCGCCTTGCCTGTAGAATCAAAGTGCATCCCTGTGCGTTCGGCGCGGGCGGCAAATTAATATTGGAGGAATCCCCTAGCCCCATGGCCGAAACGCCCCATCCCGTTCCGCTCGCACCCGGCGACCGTCACACCCTGGTCGTCGGCCAGGCCGGTGGCCCCACCCCCGTCATCAACAGCAGCCTCGCCGGTATCGTGCGCGGAGCGCAGGCTGCCGGGTTCACCCGCATTCTGGGCCTGCGCTACGGCATTCACGGCCTGTTGCGCGAAGATTTCATCGACCTGACCGCGCTGGACGACGCGACGCTGGAACGGCTGGCCCACACCCCGTCGTCGGCGCTGGGCGCGTGCCGCCACCGCCTGACCGCCCCCGAAGTGCAGCAGTGCCTGGAGACCCTGGCCCGCTACAACGCGCACACCTTCGTCTATATTGGCGGCAACGACTCGGCAGACACGACCCACCGGCTGGCCCTCGCCGCCGCCGAAGCGGGCGACCCATTGCGCGTGCTGGCCGTGCCCAAGACGATGGATAACGACCTGCCCAGCACCGACCACTGCCCCGGCTACGGCAGCGTGGCCCGCTACGTCGCCGTCACCACCCTGGAAACGACGCTGGACACCCGCGCCATGCCCGAAACCTACCCGATCAAGGTGGTCGAGTTGATGGGCCGCTACGCCGGGTGGATCGTCGCCGCCGCCGCGCTGGCCCGCACCGCCGATCCCTCCACGCCGCACCTGATCTATGTGCCGGAGCGCCCGTTCATTGTTGATACCTTCCTGGCCGACGTAGAAACCTGCATGGCCCACGACGGGCACGCGATCATCGTCGTCAGCGAGAATATCCGCGACGCCGTGGGCGACCGGCCCGGCGGCAACGATGCGCTCTTTGTGGACAGCTTCGGCCACGCCTATTACCCCGGCCCCGCCGAAACCCTGTGCCGCCTGATCGGCGAACGGCTCGACATCCGTGCCCGCTTCGACAAACCGGGCACGCTCCAGCGCATGTCGGGCGCACTCACCTCGGAGACCGACCGGGTAGAGGCCGAGCAGGCCGGGCGCGCCGCCGTGATCGCCGCACTGGACGGGGTGACCGATTGCATGATCTGCTTCGACCGCCCCACGGACGGCCCGTACCGGGTGGAAATCGTGCCGCGCCCGCTGGCCGGGATCGCCAATACCGAGCGCCGCCTGCCGGATGAGTTCATCAGCCCGGAAGGCAACAACATCACCGACGCCTTCATCGAGTACGCCCTGCCGCTGATCGGCGGGCCGCTGCCGCAGTATGTGCGGCTGTAGTGGTTAGTGGTTAATGGTTAGTGGTTAGTGGTTAGTGGTTAGCGGTTAGTGGTTAGTGATCAGCCATTCTGATCGCTAATGACTAATGACTAATCACTAACGACTAATGACTCGCTACGAAGGAGTGGCTAGCAACAATGGACATTCAGACAATTGGGGTTGTGGGTGCAGGGTCGATGGGCAATGGGATCGCCCAGGTGTGCGCCAGCGGCGGCTACCGGGTGATCATGCATGACCGCACCCCGGAGTATGTGCAGCACGGGCTGGCTACCATCCAGAGCAGCGTGGGCAAATTTGTGGACCGGGGCAAGATGAGCGCGGCAGACCGCGACGCCGTGCTGGAACGGATCACCACCACGACCCGCCTGGAAGATATGGCCCCCGCCGATCTGGTGATCGAGGCGGTGTTTGAAGACTTTGAGGTCAAGAAAGACGTCTTGATCAAGCTGGCGGCCATCGTCCACCACGAGACGATCCTTGCCAGTAACACCTCATCAATCAGCATCACCAAGTTGGCCGCCGCCACCGAGCAGCCGGAGCGGGTGATCGGGATGCACTTTTTCAACCCGGTGCCCCTGATGCAACTGATCGAGATCATCCGTGCCCTCCAGACCAGCCAGGCGACGTTCGAAGCGATCCGCGACTTGAGCGTGAAGCTGGGCAAGACGCCGGTGGAGGTGCAGGACGCGCCGGGCTTCATTGCCAACCGGGTGCTGATGCCGATGCTGAACGAGGCGATGTATGCCTTGCAGGAGGGTATCGCCACCGCCGAGGACATTGACACGGTGATCCGGTTAGGCCTGAACCATCCGATGGGGCCGCTGGCATTGGCCGATTTTATCGGGCTGGACGTGTGCCTGGACATCATAGTCGTGTTGCACCGCGACCTGGGCGACCCCAAGTACCGCCCCTGCCCCTTGCTGCGCAAGATGGTCGATGCTGGGTACCTGGGCCGCAAGACGGGGCGCGGCTTCTACGTCTGGACCAACGGCCAGCGGGGCGAGCAGGTGAAATTGCGGTAGCCGAACGCGCAGAGATCCGGGGGCACCCGAACAGAGCGTCCGCCGGTGTGGCAGCGGAATTATTAGGAACGGGTGATCCGTAACGCGCGCGAACTGAACGCCATTCGTATATATAGTGAGGGGAACCAGCGCAAGGGGGCGCGGACCCCGGAAAATCAGGGTTGGTAATAGATAGGATCTAACAGGGAGAATACCACAATGGAATTTCAGCTCAACGAAGAGCAGCGGCTCATCCAGCAAACGGCGCGGGACTTCGCCAACAGCGAACTGATGCCCCACGCCGCCGAGCACGACCGCACCGCCGAGTTTACCGCCGCGCAGGTGCATCGCCTGGGCGAGCTGGGCTTCCTGGGGATGCAGATCCCCGATGAGTACGGCGGCTCCGGTCTCGACACGATCAGCTATGTGCTGGCGATGGAAGAAGTATCACGGGGTTGCGCGGCAACCAGCGTGAGCATGACCGTGCAGAACTCGCTGGTCAACTGGCCGATCACCCAGTTCGGCACCGCCGCGCAAAAGCAGCGCTACCTGCCGCGCCTGGCGACCGGCGAGATTCTGGGCTGCTATGCCCTGACCGAGCCGGTGGCGGGCAGCGACCCGGCCAGCATGGGCACCGTGGCCGAGGAGCGCGGCGACAGCTATATCCTGAACGGCTCGAAAATCTTCATCAGCAACGGCGGCGTGGCCGACATCGCCCTGGTCTGGGCGCAGACGCACAAGGAACTGAAGCACAAGGGCGTCACCTGCTTCATCCTCGAACGGGGCATGGAAGGCTTTGAGGTAGGCCAGGAAGAGCACAAGATGGGCATTCGTGGCTCAAACACCGTCGAACTGTATTTCAAGAACTGTCGCGTGCCCAAGTCGGCCATCCTGGGCGAAGTGGGCGAGGGCTTTAAGATCGCCATGATGACCCTCGATGGCGGGCGGATCGGCGTCGCAGCGCAGGCGGTCGGCATCGCCCAGGCCGCGCTCGATGAGGCGATCAAATACGCCCACCAGCGGCAAGCCTTTGGCCGCCCTATCGCCGACCTGGAAGCGATCCAGTTCAAGATCGCCGATATGGTGATGGAGATCCAGGCATCACGCTTGCTCACCTACCTGGCGGCGTGGACCAAAGACGGCGGCGGGCGCTACAGCCAGCAGGCGGCGATGGCAAAGCTCCACGCCAGCGAGACGGCGACCCGCGTCGCCCACCAGGCCGTGCAGATCCACGGTGGTTATGGCTACCTCCAGGACTTCCCGGTGGAGCGGCTCTACCGCGATGCCCGCATCACCGAGATCTACGAAGGCACCAGCGAGATCCAACGGCTGGTCATCGCCGGGCAGGTGCTCAAGGGCGGGCGGGCGCGCACGGAATAGCGAAACACACCACCGAAAACAAGAGAACACCGAGGACACCGAGGCAATCAAACCTCGGTGTCCTCGGTGTTCTCTGTAGTACACCAGCGATGAGGGGGTAAGCGCAGGCACATTCGTTGGGGCACAGCCTGTGCTATGGTATAATGCGACAACATTTGATAGGAAGCGATAGGAAAGGAGGTGAAGGGCTATGGCTGAAGGGGATAAGCGCGCTGTGGTGCGCCTGACCACGCTGGCGAGTTGCGCTGGCTGAGCCAGCAAGATGGGTCCGGGGGACCTGGCGCAGGTACTGCGCCCATTGAAAACACAGACGCATCCCGCGCTCCTCGTCGGGCTGGAAATCAGCGACGATGCAGCGGTCTATGCCCTTGCCCCCGACCAGGCGCTGGTGCAGACGCTCGACTTCTTCCCGCCCATCGTGGATGATGCCTACCAGTTTGGCGCAATAGCCGCCGCCAACGCCCTCAGCGATGTCTACGCGATGGGGGGCCGCCCCATCCTGGGCCTGAACATCGCCGCCTGGCCGGACAATCTGCCCTACGAGTTGCTCACTGCCGTATTCCAGGGCGGGGCGGACAAAGTGGCCGAGGCGGGTGCGGTGGTTGCCGGGGGCCATACGGTCATCGACAAGGAGCCGAAATATGGCCTGTGCATCACCGGGCTGGTCCATCCCGACCACCTGCTGACCAAAGGCGGCGCACAGCCGGGCGACATCCTGGTGCTGACCAAGCCGCTGGGCACCGGGGTCATCACCACCGCTGCCAAAAACGAGCGGGTAGACCCGGCCCATCTGGACGAGGCCATCGCCAGCATGATGCGCCTGAACCGCGATGCGTCGGAGGCGTTGGTCGCCGCCGGAGTGCGCGCCGCCACCGATATCACCGGTTTCGGCCTGCTGGGCCACGCCGCCGAGATGGCGGTCGCCGCAGGAGTCTGCTTCGAGATCGAGAGCGGGGCCGCCCCCGTCTTGCCCGGCGCGTTGGCCTATATTGCGGCAGGCAATACCCCCGGCGGCATCGCCCGCAACTACAACTTCTTGCTCACGCCCAGCACCCCGCGCCCCGATGACGGCCACGACCATCCCCTGCCGGGCCTCCCCCCCGACCCCACCAGCCGGGTCAGCGTCGCCGCCGGCGTGGACGACGATCTGGTGACGCTCTTGCTCGACCCGCAAACCTCGGGGGGCCTGTTCGCCGCCGTACCCGCCGCCGCGCTCCCGGCGCTGGAGGCCGAGATGGCCCGCCGCGCCGTCCCCTTGTGGCGCGTGGGCACCGTTCGGACCGGGCGCGGAGTCGTCGTCCGCTAGCATCTTCCGTATTGCGTAGTGCGTCGCGAGCCAGTAAGTCAGCAGCGCGATACGCCGTACACAACACGCTGTGAAAGGCTCTTCATGACCCAACCCATCGGCTATGTGGACTCCGACTACCTCCGCACAGCGGCCCAGTTGCTGGGACCGCTGAAGGCCCGCACCTACGAGTGGATGCAGGTGCCGCCTGGCGGGCAGGTGCTCGACGTGGGTTGCGGACCGGGCATTGATACGATCCCCCTGGCCCCGCTGGTCGGGCCGAGCGGGCACATCGTGGGCATCGATTCCGACCCGGCGATGGTGGCCGAGGCCAACGCGCGCGCCGAGGAAGCCGGGGTCGCTGCCTGGGTCAAGCATCAACTCGGCGTGGCGACGGCCCTCCCCTTTGCCGGAGACACGTTCGATGCCGTCCACTGCGAGCGGTTGTTTCTCCATCTCGACAACCCGATCCCGGCGCTGACGGAGATGGTGCGGGTGACCAAACCCGGCGGCTGGATCGTCGTGGCCGAAACCGACCACGGAGCCATGTCGATCAATTCCACCGAGGTTGATCTTGAGCGGCGGCTGGTGCGGACCCTGGCCGAGCGGGGGATGCGCAACGGCTATGCCGGGCGACAACTCATGGGATTGTTTAACAGCCAAAAGCTTCAGGATCTCCACATCCAATTATTCCCGGTCTACAGCACCGATTACGCGGTTATGCGCTACCTGACCCAGATGGACAAGGTGGAGCAAGACGCGATTCAGGCCGAGATCATCACGGTGGCCGAGCTGGATCGCTGGCAGCGCAGCCTGGAGGCCGCCGCCGCCGCCCGGGCGTTCTTCAGCAGCGGGTGCTATGTCCTGTGCGCCGGGCGCAGGCCGTGACAGGTTGCCCTCAGGCGCAAAACACCGTGCTCCGAGGTTCACCCACGCAACAGCAGTACCCTATTTAGTGATTGAGGTTTGATTCGGGCTTAACTTCTGGCGGCACCCAGGCGACGAATCTTTGAAATTCGCATGTTTGTTCTATTGACGTAACATAACTACTAGTGCTATTATTAAAGGGAAAATAGCCATCACTGCCTGCCACACCCTATAGCAGGCTCTTTTCTCCGGCAGAGGTCCCCGTTGGTTGGGGGCAACTGTCGCCCAATATGTAGGATCGGGGGCGCAACTTGCCCCGTCCCTGACCGTTATTATCTATGTAGACCAGGGGCCGTCCGTGCCGGTTGGTGTGCCGCACATACTTATGCGGAGGTTTTATCCATGCGTAAAGTTCGTGTACTGATCCTCGTGGCGCTGCTGACGGCCATGACCCTGCTACCGGGCCTGGCCCTGGCGGCAGATGGCACGGTGACGGTGCAGGCCGGGGACACCCTGACCAGTATCGCCGCCCGCTATGGCACCACAGTGGATCAACTGGTGGCGCTGAACGGTATGGCCTCGGCGAACCTGATCTATGTCGGCCAATCGCTGCGCGTGCCCAACGCCGCCCCCGCGCCCGCCGCTCCGGCTCCGGCAGCGTCCGGCAACGGTGGCTCCTACACCGTCCAGGCGGGTGACTATCTCAGCGTGATCGCCGAGGGCAACGGGGTGTCGCAGGACGCGTTGATGGCCGCGAACGGCATCACCAACCCGAACTTGATCTTCGCCGGGCAAACGCTGGTGCTCCCCGGCGGGAACAAGCCAGCCCCGGCCCCTGCCGCGCCTGCGGCTCCCGCCGCGCCTGCCGCCCCTGCGCCCCAGACGGGCGGCGGGGGCACCTACACGGTGAAGCCCGGCGATAGCCTGGCCGATATCGCGGCGGCGAACGGCACGACAATCAATGAGTTGATCCAGCGCAACAACATTGCCGACCCAAACCTGCTCTACAGCGGGCAGGTCTTGAACCTGCCCGGATCGGGATCGGCCCCGGCTCCCGCCGCCCCCGCCGCGCCCAAGCCCGCCGCCCCCACGGCGACCGCCGAGCCGACCCAGGGGCCGAAGGTGACCGCACCCGGTTCGTCCGAGCCGGTGATCACGCCTAAGCCCGGCCCGCCCCCACCCGCCCCCGAATCGGCCAATACCACCGATCCGAAGGCAGGCGAGACGGTCAAGTACACGGTGCAGTCCGGCGACCGGCTCTATTCCATCGCCGCCAAGTACGATACGACGGTGGACGCCATCATCGCCCGCAACAACATTGCCGACTCGAACATGATCTACAGCGGCCAGGTGTTGACCATCCAGGTGGGCGACAAGACGAGCAAGCCGGTTAGCTCGCCCAGCCAGGTCCCGGCGGCAGCCCCGAACAAGGCGATCCCCCCCAAGGACTCGGTTAACGGCAAGTGGATTGACGTGAATATCAGCAACCAGCGGCTCACCGCCTATGAGGGCGACACCGCCGTGTTCACGACCCTGGTCAGCACCGGGGTGGCGAACCACCCGACCGTCGTCGGCACCTACAAGATCTACGCCAAGTACCTGGCCGACGACATGACCGGGGGCTACGGGGCCGAGTATTATTACCTGCCCGCTGTGCCGTACACGATGTACTTCACCGGCGGCTACGCCATCCACGGCACCTACTGGCACCACAATTTCGGCACGCCAATGTCGCACGGCTGTGTGAACCTGCCGACCGACGCGGCCAAGTGGATGTACAACTGGGCCCCCATGGGCACCCCGGTGGTGACCCACTGGTGAGCCGAGGCGCTTAACCGGATCGCCGGTTAATAAAGCGTGGGGTGGAAGAGTAACTCTTCCGCCCCACGCTTTTTATTTGCCCCATTGACTTGGAGATCACCCTGGCACCGACGATCCCGAAACCCGGGTCGCAGTCGAGTTCAGCGATCGGGGCCGCAACACCGAGATCACGATCACACACGCTGGCTTCTCCGACGCGCCCGATCGCGCCAACCACGCGCAGGGCTGGAACGATTGCCTTGTGCGGCTGGTCGATCTGGCGGCGGGATCACTGGCACCCTAGCGGGCTAGCGCCACGAAAGGTAATATGCAGCAAGAAGACCGGTTGCCTGGCAACCGGTCTTCTTGCTGTATGCCGTTGTGCGGAGGAGACGCGTCAGCCGCCCGCCATTACCGGCTCTGCCCCGAGTTCGGGTCGATGATCAGCCCCGACTCGTCCAGGGCTTCGAAGTCGGAGGCGTGGACATCATGAAGCAAGCGCAGCACATCGTCATCCCAGCGCGGGTCCGGGGTGCCGCTGAGGCCCAGTTGCGTGCCGCCCGGATCGGTATCGGCCAGGAACATGCCATACGTTTGCAGCGCCCGCAAGATGGTCTGGATCTGCGCGGGGTAAGGCGTAATGTCGAAGCTGGCCCGCAGCCGGAACCGGGTGCCCATCGGCGGGGCCGACGCGTCTGTGAGCGGGCCGTCGCTGTGCCGCGCCGGCCAGACCCAGGTGTCGCGGACATTCGGCGTGGAGAAGCGCAGCGCGTGCGAAATCCGCCCGGTCGCCACCTCATCATAGTTGACCAGCCCGGCATAGACGGACAGCCCGGCAGCATCTGCCGAGGTCCAGGTATCAGGCCGCAGCGCGTTGGAATTCAGCGACCAGACCGCCCCGGAGACCGCGTACCAACTGCCATCGGGGTGGGGATAAGTGGCATGGGTTTCATACAGCGTGCAACTGTTCTGATCGATAATGAGCATATGGCGGTCGCCGGTGCTGTTCGGGCCACCCTCGACGGGCGCGTTGGTCGGGATCGGGTAGGGGCCGGGATCGCTTTCGCTGGCATAAGTAAAGGTGATCGGCACCCGTGGTTGGTCGCCCGGCACCGTGATGTAGGGGAAGCCATTGGGTAGCCCACCCACCAGGCGCGACCCGAAGTCGGGATGCAACATCATCGTCGGGCTGATAATATTGATGTACTTCTCGGAAAGCTCATGGACCGGGACCGCCTGAACATCGCGGTTCCAGATGTTGTCTGCCGGAAACACGGCGCACACCTGCGCGGGGGGCGGCGTCCAGTAGATCGTGGCGGTGGCCGTCCGGGTCGGCGTGCGGGTCCGCGTGGGCGACGGGCTGTTCGTCGGCGTCCCGAAGGGCGTGTTCGTCGCCGTGCCGGTGGCCGACGGGGTGTCGCTGGGGGTGGCCGTGATGGTGTTGGTTGGCGAACTGGTCACGGTGGCGGTGGGGACCGGCGTGCCGCCGACGGGGCACGCGGTGACAGTCAGGGTATAGGTCGCGCAGCCGATGTTGGCGTTCAACTCATGGACCACCACTACATAACTCGTCTGGGCGGGCACGTCGAACGAATAGCCGTCGGTCGGGTGCGGGCTATTGCCAATGTCGGCGCGATAATTGGTCTGGATATTGGCCGGGTCGAAGCTGCCCAGATAAGCGACGCTGAAAATATCGCTCAGGCTGGTGCACGTCGTGGTCAGGCTCACCGACACGCAGATGGAGGCATTCGTCGCATTCGTGTAGGTGTAGGCATCGTAGCGCCGCGCCGTCGTGCTCGACAGCCCCGGATACAGCTTGGCCGTCCCGCACACGCTCGGCACATAGTTGCGCAGGATCCGCCCCGCCTGGGTCGGATCGCTCGCGCTGATCGCGCCCTGCACGGGTACCCCTCCAGAGCACGAATCGGGTGTCGGCGTACTGCTCGGCGTATTGGTGGGGGTGTTCGTCGGGGTGTTCGTCGGCGTCTGGGTCGGGGTGTTCGTCGGCGTCTGGGTCGGGGTGTTCGTCGGCGTCTGGGTCGGGGTGTTCGTCGGCGTCTGGGTCGGGGTGTTCGTCGGCGTCTG
>JBBSAN010000147.1:0-11347 GCA_038252265.1 Chloroflexia bacterium | reverse complement strand
GCAAAATCGTACCAACCGATGCCGCCGGAAAGCCACTGCTCCTGTGAAGCGTAAGTGGTTGCTTGAGCCGTGTACCGGGAAACTGGTACGCACGGTTCTGAGGGGGGCGGGTCGCAGCAATGAGGCCCGCCTACCCGACCCGCAGTACGGCAACGGCGCGGCTCTCCGCTACAACCCCGGCGCGCGTTGGGGCATATTGACCCTTTCCAAACTGGGCGGCTTTAAGGTCCGGATGCACCGCGCGGTGGCGGGCACCATCAAGACGACGACGATCCGGCGCGACGGGGATCAGTGGTCCGTCTGCTTTTCGTGCGAGGTGGACAGCGCGCCCCTACCGGCGACGGACACAGCGACGGGGATCGACCTCGGACTCTTGCACCTGGCAACGCTGGCCGATGGGAGTACCATTGAGAACCCCCGGCTCTTGCGCCGCGCGGCCGTGCGGCTGGCGACGGCCCAGCCGCACTTGTCCCGGTGCCAGCGGGGGTCGCATCGCCGGGCACGCGCCAAGCGCAACGTCGCGCGCTTGCATCGCCAGGTGCGGAACCAGCGCGCCGACTTCTGTCATAAGGCCGCGCGGCGGCTGGTGAACCGCTACGGCACGCTGGTCTTTGAGGATCTCGCGGTGCGAAACATGGTGCAAAACCATGCGTTAGCCCGCTCGATTAACGATGCTGGTTGGGGTCAGTTCGTCGCATGTTGTGTCGCCAAGGCTGCAAGCGCCGGGCGGCATGTCCTGTTCGTCAACCCCCGATACACCAGCCAGACCTGTAGCGGCTGTGGCGCGGTAGCGAAAAAAGCGCTTGCCGACCGCTGGCATTCGTGCCCGTGCGGGACAGAGCTAGATCGCGATCATAACGCCGCCCTCAACATACTGCGGCTGGGATGCAGCCGACAACCTTTCGGGGCTGTAGAAGCGATGCCCCTTTCGGGGCCGTAGTACATCACAAATCCGATTCGACGCGGGTCCAGCAACACCTGCCGGGCCTCCGATCCCCTGACCCCGAGCCAAGCATATGCAACGACTGATCATCTCCCAGCCTGCGGGGTCGCGCTATTTGCTCATTATGGCTTGCTCCCAGCGGAAGCGGCCCGAACCCCAGCCACTCCCGGCCATCGAGCGCTATGATGGCCCGGCCTTTCAGGTGCTTCGCAAATGGCAGCGGGCGCAGACTGCGCCCGCGCCCCTAACTGCGCTTGTCCTGTCGGCCGAGTTCGGGCTGATCCCGGTTACCCAGCCCCTCCCATTCTATGAGCACCGGCTCACCCCCACGGAGGCGGCGGATCCAGCCTGGCAGGCCGTCATCGCCGCGCGCCTCCACCCGTATTTGGCCCTCCTCCCTACGGCCATCTTCCTCCATCTCGGGCACACCTATTAGCAGGCGCTGGCCGCCACGCCGCTACATCACGACCCGACGCTGTCCCTCATCCGTCCCCCGGGCGGGATCGGCCACAAACTGGCGGCGCTGCACCAGTGGTTATGGGGGATCGCGGGGGCCAAGTGATTACTCCCCACGGCTAAAGCCGGGGGCTTCTACGGGTTGGCTACCGATGCTCGCTAATCCACGAGCAAGAATGTTCAGGCTGGCATTCTGATCACGGTCCCAGGCCCCCCCACAGCAGGGGCACCGATACACCCGCTCACTGAGCGGCATCTTCTGCCGATGCCCACAGGCGTGGCAATCCTGGGAGGTGTAGGCGGGGTTGACCGCAACATACTGACGACCGGCCCATGCTGCCTTGTACGCCAGAAAGGTTGCGAACTCCGCCCACGCCGCATCACTGATGCTTTTAGCGAGACAATGATTATGCACCATCTGATTAACGGTCAAATCTTCCACCGCGATCACCTGACAACGGTTGACGATGCGGCGGCTGTGCTGATGGGCGTGGTTCTGCCGCCGCCACTTCACCCGTTCATGCACGCGGGCCACAACCTGGCGGTGCTGGCGGCGGCGCGGGGTGCCCTTTTCCAGTTTCGCGTGGGCGCGTTGCACCGCCGCCAGCGCCCGTTCCTCGGTGCGAAAGAAACGCGGGTTGGCAATCGCTGTGCCGTCCGAGAGGGTAGCGAACGTGGTCAGCCCCACGTCAATGCCCACCACCGGCTCGACCACCGGCAGGGGCGTTGGCTCCCACTCACAACTGATGGCGGCGTACCACTTGCCGGTACTACTGCGGGTGAGGGTCACGGTTTTGGGGGTGCCTTCCAGCGGACGATGCAACACGACCGCGACGGGGCCGACCTTCGACAAATAGAGTTGGTCATCGGTCAGCGTGGCCCCGTTGCCATACTGGGGGTAAGTCAGGCTGGTGTAGCGGCCCACGCCCACGAAGCGGGGATAGCCGGGCGTTTCCCCCGCCTTGACGCGGCGAAAGAAGGCTTGAAACGCCAAATCCAGACGAACCGCCACGTTTTGCAAGACCTGACTATGCACATCCCGGAGGGCCGGGCGCGCGGCTTTAAGATAGGGCAGGTAGGCGTGCTGGTCATATAGACCGACCGAAATCCCGGCCTCTTCCCAATAGACGCAGCGCTGTTCCAGCAACTGATTGTAGGCCCAGCGGCATTCGTCCAGCGCGTGGCTCAACGTGGTGGCCTGGGCTTTCGTCGGTTGGATACGATAGCGGAACGTTTTACGCATAAGACAGTATACCACGTAAGAAACCTGAGTGTCCAGCGGGTAGCTACTCTCTCACCAGCCGGGCTACGCCGGGGCGGCTGTATCCCCATGCCTAAAGGCCGGGGCATTAGCCGCTGTGAGATTCGGTAATCTCCCAAGCGCACGAAAATCCCACGCCGCTCCCCAGTCAGCAGCGTACGTTTGGGAATCTCCTTGGGGTGGGCTATACTTGATCCCGACACGCATCAAAACTCTATCTATAGGGAGGATCGCCCCCATGATCATCGCTCGAACCGGTTCGCTCCTATTACTGCTGGCATTGAGCCTGCTCGCTACGGGTTGTACCAGCGCAGCGCCCGCCACCACGGCGCCTGCATCCGCGCAGCCGAGCGCCACCCCCCTGGTGGCACCGACGACCGACCCTGTTACCGAAGAAACGGCGATGAAGCAAGCCGTCCAGGACTGGATGGCGCTTCCCAACAACATTGCCGACCCGGCGCAGAATCTGGTGCTGACCCTGGCGTCGCGGACCGGCGACGAAGCGCAAATCGCCGTGCAGGTGCAACTCCGCCGCCCGGCGACCGCCCTCTGGGCGGACTACACCGCGCAGTTTACCCTGCATCGGGTAGCCGGGGCCTGGCAGGTTTTCACGCACACACCTTTCACAGCCATCGCAGCAGCCGCGACGGCGGGTGTGGCGACGGCGACAGCCGATGAGGCGGCCGCCCAACAAGCCGCGCTTTACAGTGTCCAGATCATCAGCAATACCGGCACACTAGCCGGCTGGATTAGTGGCGCGCAGGGCGTCCTTTTCCACTGGCAGGCGGACCACTGGCAACGCGTCACCAGCCCCACAACCGCCGCCTTATACAAGGTCCGGCTGCTCACCCCGAGTGAGGGGTGGGCAGTGGGGGCACAGGGTACGTTGCTGCATCTCCAGGGGGACGAATGGACCCTGGTCCCCGGCCCCAGCACCCAGACCCTGACCGGCCTGGCCCTGACCAGCCCCACTGAAGGGTGGGCAGTGGGGGCGCAGGGCACGTTGCTGCACCTCCAGGGGAACGTGTGGACTGCGGTTCTTCCCGCGCCTACAACGCAAAATCTGACCGGCGTGGCCTTTGTGTCGCCAGATGAGGGCTGGGCGGTCGGCAACAAGGGCACACTGCTCCACTACCGCGCGGGCCAGTGGCAGCTTGTCCCGGCGGTCACGAACCTTAACCTAACCGATGTGGCCCTCACGGGGCCGACAACCGGCTGGGCCAGCGGCGCATACGGGACCCTGCTCCAGCTCCAGGCCGGCACCTGGTCGAGCATCGCGACGCCAGCCGAAGCGCAAACCCAACTGCTGACGGCCCTCGCCTTCACCAATGCCGAGGAGGGTTGGGCGCTGAGTGCAACCGGCCCGCTCCTACAGCGACACGCCGGGACCTGGCGTGTCGTTCCCCGTCCTGCCGCCACCGGCACCCTCTATGGGGTGAGTTTTGCTGCGGTCGATGAAGGTTGGGCCATCGGCGACAAGGGGCTGCGGCTGCATTATCAGCAGAGTACCTGGCAGGTCGACGTGGCTCGTTGAGCGGCAGTACCGCACCGCATCAACGAAACTATTCGGATTCTGATGGTACCGGCGGGCCAACGAGGTAGCGACCCCGCACCGAGTGGAGCGCCTGGGGGGGACAGCTACCCAGATCCACATGAGCCGCCAGTCGCCGGAACGGGCTGGCGCAGTACTGGCCCTTCTCCTCAGTTGGGCAGAACAACACCCTTACGCCACGTTTTATGTGGAATAGAGATACCTATCCAGCCCACCAGGTAGAGCGCGGCGGAGGCTTCCGCCGCGCTCTTATCTATTTTGTGCTGCATCGCTAGATTGAAGCCCCTCCGCCGATCGGCGGAAGTATGGCTCCAGCGGAGCGATCCGCAGTCAATATGCTTGACATCGCCCAGAAACGGGGCTAAACTGTACCCGTTACAGGTACTCTATACCCGAATCAGGTACAATATACCTACAACGGGTACAAAGGGAAATCCATAAAATAAACCGAAAGCTCTGGCAGGTGCTGTCACACCCACCAGAGCCGGTGCTCACGACGGGTGAGGTTGATGGGCCCGCCGTCGTGAGTGGGTTATCAGAGAGGGATCCCTCTCATTAATGGCACGCCCTATGACCTTCGGATGCGGTTGCCGACCACGAAGCCGAGGTATGCCGGTAGCACGTACCACCGCACCAAAGACGCCGTAGCCGAGGGTGAAGACAAGGAAGAGGAGGGTGAGGGTAGCGAAGGACGCGGTTGATGCTTTCGCCGTAGCCGCAGACGAGTTCGACGAGTTGATCGGTGGCGGCTTTGAGGTAATTGCCACGATGCCAAGCAGCCAATTTTCTCCATTGTGCGCTCTTTGCGGTAGGCCCAGGCTGCCGCTTCATAGTCACCCAAGTCACCGAAGTTTTGTTTGAGTCTAAGGTAAGCACGGGCGGCAATTATATGCAATTGACTTTGAGTTATGGGTTCGTACTCAGGTGGAATGCGTAATTGCTTTTGCAAAACGTTACCACGAGCTACAATCTCTTCACCTATCGCCCCCCAAATTGCTCACTTCGGATTGGGTGCGATCCAGAATAGCTTCAGCGATGAAGATGAATGCAAGTCCCTGATCCTGGGCTATATCAGATAGATCAACACCTTGCAGCCGCGCCAGACGCAGATCAGACTTGCAGAGTTTAGCTCCTCCAAGCACAGAGCCTTAAAACCTGACTCTGTATAAGCAGGCGTATTGGAGATTAGCTTCTCTTAAATTAGCTCGTTGAAGTCTAGCATCTCTGAAGGTTGCTCCCTGTAGGGATGCTCCTTGAAGATTGATACCTTCTTGTGCTTTGTCCCACCAAGCTAGGCGCTGATGAGATGTAGTGCCCAGTCGCATTTTGAGGCTATCGTAACGCAGGTTAACGCCATCGAGGTTCGCCCGCACTCCATTCCGCTCTGGCAACTCCAACCGCCCATACTCCTCGATCAGCATCAGCACAATGTCGGTGCGATCTGCCGGGAAACGTGATCCAGTTGGCGGTAAACTTCCAATGGGTCTTCGCCCCGGCGTCGGGTGATGTATTGGCGGCGGTCTTGGCTCATTAGACAATTAACTTGAGGTGTGATCACAGACGGCAGCCGCGCCACTGATCGTGGCGCGGCTGCCCTTTTGGATTGGCTACTTCGTGCCACCCACCGTCGGCACCGGCCCAGTCGGGAGCGGTGAGGGGAGGGGGGCCGTGGGAATTGGCGAAGGTAGAAACACAGTGCTCGTGGCGGTACTGCCTGCCGTGGGGGTAATCGGCGGTGCCGTGGGCGAGATCACGGTGGACGGCGCGCTGCCCGGTGCGCCCACTGGCGGTGAGTCAGTACCATCATCCAAACCGCAGCGGCCAAAGAACGTAATTGACGTGACACTGGCCGCCTCCCCACGAGTCGCATTACTATACGGGCGGAAGTAGAGACGGTTGTTCGGTGGTACACAGGGTTCGCCCGGCCCGCCACAAGCATAGCCGAAGCCATTAAGGGCGCTCTTAATCTTCTCGCGCTCCACATACAGCCAGAACGTGCTGCTCGGCGGCACATCCTCATAGGTCTGCTGCGTCGAAGGGATCGGGGGGGTCCACCCGGCCGCGAGCGACACCATCTTGGTGAGTTGGCCTCGGGTAGCATTGTTATAGGGCCGGAAATAGGGCCGGTTGCCGGGCGCGACGCACGGTTCGCCGGGGTCCCCGCAGGGATACCCCTGGACGATGTTATGGAGCGCCACCCGTTCGATGTAGACCCAGAAGGGGTTGCTCGACGGCACATCCTCGAAGGTCTGGCGCGTGGACGGGAGGGGGTCGATGAAGTTGGCCGCCAGGGCGACCATCTTGCTGAGTTGCCCACGGGTCAGATTGTTGTCGGGGCGGTAATAGGGCAGGTTGCCGGGCGGCAGACAGGGTTCGCCCACCCCGCCGCAGGGATAGCCGCTGACGATCCCACCCTCGTACAAACACCGTACCTGGCGGTAGAAGCGCGTGTTGCAAACAATGTCTTGGAATTGGACCGGGCAGGGGGTAGCGGCGGGCGTGGGTGTCGTTGGTGGTGTTGGCGTTGGTGTCGGGAATTGGAACGTGCCGAAGCGGCCCCATCGGTTCTCGTTACCAACGTAAGTATCAGTCCACGCCGCCAGAATTGTTGCTTGACCATCAGATGTGTAACCGCCAATGTTCATCGCCTCGTAATCTCCCATGAAGCCTCTGGCTCCATAGATGCCACTGTTTAACTCGTTGAGACGGAAGGGGGTGGAGAACGTTTGACCCCTATCAGTGGATTGTACATAAAAATGCGCCATCTCTGTGTTTGAATTCCCATTGGGGGCCACAGCGCTATAAGTTACGTGAACCACATGATCTGGAGAGATCTGCACCCAGGGGTAATACTGAAATTTGTTGGGGAAGTCATTGTTGACGAGCACAGGCGGGGTCCAGACCGTAGCATCTGGTGTTCCTCTGGACAGATAGACTCCGGCTGTGCTGGGATCGCCCGTGGAACTGCGGTAAGCAGTCCAAACTGCATACAAAGTACCGTCTGCCGGGTCGGCAGCAACATTGGGATCATCACTCCAGCGGAAAAAGTATGGTGAGCTTGGTGAGCTAGAGTTAAACGGAACCGATTGCTCTAATGGTACAGTATAAATTATGCCAGGGCTTGTGAAGGTGTCACCACAATCTGTAGAGCGAGCCCACATTATTTTGTTTGGTACGTTAACTGGTTGGACAGGCGGATCAGTACAGCATCTACCGCGATGCCAAACGACTACAATCCCCCCATCAGGTTGTATTGCCATCGTAGCGATAGAGTTATGATTCTCATTACGAGAATATTCTGACGGATCAATGAGGCTGTGAAAGGTACTCCACATATTGCCGCCGTCAGTAGACCGACGTACCCCGACTGTGTCATAGTCCTGTGAACCATCTATGGACAAGAGCGTTTCAGTAAGATAGACGCTACCTGGGCAAGCACTTCGTCCACTCAAATTGTAGTCCGTCCATAGATACGCTCGGTCATTGTTATAGCCAGTAACATTTATGTTGGTGCCCGTAACTGAGTTCCAAGAAGCCCCTCCGTCATTAGATTGGCTCAATCTGATCTCTGCTTCATGCTCATTTATGAGAAACAAACTTGTGAAGAGAGCGGTATTACCATTTGGAAGCCAGCCAGGTACACCATCAGCTGCTGGGTACTGGTTAGGGGCAACACGACGAGTCCATGTTAGCCCTCCATCGCTGCTATTCTCAATTCTCACCGGTTGAGAGGCCGGAGTGGAAGAATTGCCACCTACTAGTGCAAACAAAGGGTTAATAGGATGCATTGCTACTCCAGGCTCATTGGAACCAGGATTCCCACTCGACTCGGCTGATATGTTAATAGGAGATCCCCAGTTGATGGTGCTTAATGGTAGATCTCTATAAGGGGGCTGGCGCTCAACAGTATTGCTCACTTTTTGATAAGGATGAACCAGTCCTGCTTTCACCAGGCTTGACATAGAACGCGCTTGTGAACCAGGGGGCAGGCTGTCAAAGCCGTCAGCAGCAGCCTGATTTACAAAATAGGTCTTTGTAGAGGGGCTGGTAGACATACTTGCGCCAACAGCGCGGCTTACCAAGATGAGGCTGGTTAGCAAGAGTACAAACAATATAGTAATCGTGCTGATCTGTAGCTCACGACCTTTCATGTAGTGCCTCCTCTATAGCTTTGAGTCCACGTGCAGAGTTATCGTTCTATATTACCTTGATTGCTAGTTGCCGCCCATGGGCGACTCCTCTAAAATGATGGTATTCCACCCCATCAGCTTCGAGGAGGCCCCCCATGGACGATACCCAGATTATAGCCATTTTCGTGATCATTGACGACGTACTCACTCATTACGGGCATCAGCAACATCGCTTGGCCCGCGCCAGTGATGCCGAAGTGCTCACCGTCGCTGTCGTCGCCGCCCAGGATTTGACGCCGGTGCATGAGTTGTTGTGGGAGTTGCCACGGGGGGGGTGGGTGCTGGGGGACAAAGGTTACATCAGCGCGGCAGATGCCCAAACGATCTGGGACGAGACCGGGGTGCGGTTGGTGGCGATGGTGCGCGCGAACATGACCCCCAACAGGTGGGAGGAGCGCCAAGCGTTGGAGCAGTATCGGCACACGATTGAAACTGTGAATAGCCAGTTGGAGCGGATGGGGTTTGAGCGGCTGTATGCCCGCACCAATGCGGGGTTCGAGATCAAAGCCCATGCGTCCCTCCTGGCGGTGGCCTGCCATAACATCCACTAGCAATCAAGGTATATTAACTTGTACTTGCTCAATGATGTATCCAGGCACATTTGTATCCACACCGCATTTGCTGAATGGCTCATCAAAATGAGCCATGTGACCGAAGATGACAAGAACGGCCCCGGTGTGTACTTGGCGTGCTACGGTGGAGTAAGGCCAGCCGGGGCCAGCTAGTTGTACGCGTATGCTACTCTCTTGATAACGAAAGATAGAGCACCCACAATCGGGCCTTGAGCAATCCGGCGGTACGTGTAGCTGTACCTGGCCTGCTATCCAAGAAAAATCAGGCGCATGACCAAAGCGCGGATACGTGCCGTCGAAATATCCCTGTCGGCGTGCCAGGTCATTCCCCAGCAGCCCCAACAGCACCGCATAGGGGCTACCCGCGTTTTCGGGGTGCATCTCAAAGCGCGACCGCTCGAAGTATTGCACGGTGTAGGTCTTCCCATCGGTCGGGTTCTGCTCCGGGAATGGCTCGGTGATGGGATAGCCGTGGACGAACAGCCCGCCGTGCGTCTCCCAGTAGGCTAGGAACGCGCCCTGGAGGGTGTGGCCGGTTTCCGGGAAATAGCGAATAGCGGGGTCCGTGGGCGCGGCCACCGGGGGATCGGCGGCGTGGAAGTCGCGGCCCAGCGGGCCGAGCAGCACGGCGTAGGGGCTGCCCGCGTTTTCGGGGTGGTCCTCAAAACGGTTGCGCTCGAAATATTGCACCCGTAGCGGGTTCTTGCCGTCGGGGTCGTTCGACTCGATAAACTCCTCGGTCAGAGGGTAGCCGAACTGGGCCAGACCGCCATAGCGCGTCCAGTATTCGAGGAATGGGCCGCGCAGGGTGTGGCCAGTGGCGGAGAACCACTGCACATCAGCGGCCTGGGGATCAGGCACGGGGTCGGTCAGACGATGGAGCGGCGCGGGCTGGCGGAGGGGGGCGGCGGGAGTCGGAGTACTCACGGCACCCAGCATTAACAAGGGGAGCAACAGCGCTAGGCACCAGGCTAGGCGGCGCACACTGGGCGAGCAGCGCAACATAATCAGCCTCCTTTGGCTAGGTCACGTCCATTTCTTCTTTCTGACGATCATCGTAGTGCTTGGTGTGGTTTTTCACCGCAACGAGATTATAGCACAACAAAGCGTAACGGGGCGCAGGGCTTCAACCCGTCCCTGTCATAGCTATAGAATAGCGTGCGCCGTGTGTCTAGCTTTTCGGTAGCCTAGTGAGTTGATCGCGTAAGGCTGCCACTTCCAGTAAGACGCTGCGCATCAACCGACGTAATTCATCCACATCTGCTTGATCCACGTGCGCTAACGCCTCGCGTGAGGTAAACGCGGCGCGGATGAGGCGGCTGACATACTCCCCTTGCTTGCGCGGGCTCCCTGCCAGCGCCAAGAGCATGGCGGCAGCCTCAGTATCAAGCATCAGCTTTACTTCTCTTCGCGGCCCTTTTTCCGTATCTAGGTCCAATTCAATATACTCCCCATTAATCGCCACTATATCCCCAATATCTCTTGACATCGCACTGTCTATACGCTACAATGGGGACATATTGATGGAGAAACGTCCATTAGCTGGTTTAAGTAGAGCCAAGGCCAACACAGAAAGGGTTATCCAGCGAACCAAATTGGGGTTCCCCTAATAGACAAGCGCTTCCCAACATTGAGTGGGCAAGCTTGTTGGATCGGAGATTTTCTCAGAGAAAGTTCGCGAAGTATCTTTGTCGATAATAACGCTCGCAAAGACCTGTCATAGCATATAAACTTGACATAACTAGTATAGACGTAAAAAGCTCGGCAGTACGATGACTACCCTCCGGAAGTTGAGCAACACAGCCTGGTAGATAATTCCTAAGCGGAGCTGCCGAGAAGCACCACGATTATAGCACAAGAATCCTAATGAGGGGGATGACCGTGATCGTGCGCCAAACCTTCAAGTATCGGCTCTCTCCCACCCACGCGCGGGAAGCCATGCTGGTGGAAACGTTAGATCGCTGCCGCGAGTTGTACAACGCGGCCCTGCAAGAGCGGCGCGATGCCTACCGTATGGCAGGCAAGTCGCTCACATTCGCCCACCAGTCGGCGGAACTGCCCGCCGTCAAGGACGCGCGGCCCGAATATCGGGACGTATTTAGCCAAACCTTGCAGGATGTGCTACACCGCGTCGACCGTGCCTTCCAAAGCTTCTTCCGCCGGGTGAAGGCCGGGGACACGTCGGGATACCCGCGCTTCCAGGGCCGCAACCGTTACGCCAGCTTCACCTACGTGCGACACGAAAGTCGCTCCAGCGAGTGGTCGGGCGTGCCAACACGCAATCCAACCGACCCCGGCGCGTGTCCAACGCCGGTTCCCAATTCCTACGTGCGTCATTGGTAACGATGGGGTGCGAAGCTAGGGGTAATGCCG
>JBBSAN010000146.1:0-11448 GCA_038252265.1 Chloroflexia bacterium | reverse complement strand
TAATCAGGCGGTAGGTTCCTACCAGAGCCGCATCCTACCCCAGGGCCGCCGCGTAATTGAGCTAGGCGGCACCGCCCGCCAGGCGGAACTAAACGACCTGGACGCGGTCCAGGTCGCCCTGCGCGAACTGCCGCCCGAAGAGGCGGCCCGGCTGCTGGCCGAGCGGCTGGCTCGGCTGCTGCCGGAGGACACGCCGGTGCCCCCGGCGGTGGTGGCGCAACTGGCGGCGCGGGCGCAGGGTAACCCGTTCTACCTGGAAGAACTGGTGAACTACCTGGCCGAGCAAGAGGTGGACCCCACCGACCCGGCGGCGCTGGCCGCGGTCGAATTGCCGCTCAGCCTGCATAGTCTGGTGCTCAGTCGCCTGGACCAGTTGGCCGCTCGGCAACAGCGCACGCTGAAGGTGGCGAGCATTGTCGGACGGCGGTTCCGCGCGGCCTGGCTGGGCGGCTACTACCCCGATCTGGGCGCGGCGGGGGCCGTGCGGGCCGACCTGGAGGCGACCACGCGCGCCGACCTCACGGCGCTGGCGGGGGCGGAGCCGGATCTGGCCTACCTGTTCAAGCATATCGTCACCCAGGAGGTGGCCTACAGCAGCCTGGCCGAGGCCACGCGCCGCACGTTGCATGAGCAGTTGGGGACGTGGTTGGAGCGCGCCGGGAGCACCGACCTGGACCTGCTGGCTTTTCATTACAGCCGCAGCGGGCACGCAGCCAAGCGGCAGGAGTACCTGCGACGGGCGGCGGATGCAGCGGTGAGCGCGTATAACAACGCGGCGGCGCTGGACTATTACGAGCAACTGCTGGCCGATCTGCCCGACGGCGTACCCGGTCGCGCCCCGGTGTTGGTCGCGCTGGGCGACGTGCTGGAGCGGACCAGCGCCTGGGCGGCGGCGGGCGAACGGTATCAGGCCGCCCTGGCGGTGCCCGCTGTGGATGCGGTGACTCAGGCGCGGGCGCAACTGGGGCTGGGCGTGGTGCGCCGCGACCAGGGGGCCTATGCCGAGGCGCGGCCCTGGTTGGAGGCGGCGCGGGCGACCTTTGCCGGAGTGGACGATGGCGCGGGGGAGCGCCGGGCGCTGGCCGAACTGGGCCGGATGTATCATTTACAGGGAGCCTATGGCGCGGCGCGGGCCATGCTGGGGCAGGCGGCGACCCGCGCCGAGGCCGCGCACGACGTGCTGGGCTGGGCGCGGGCGCTGCACAGCCTGGGGGCCGTCGTCTGTCGCCAGGGCGACTACGACGCGGCGGTAGCCCTGATGGAGGAAAGCCTGGCCCTCCACCAGATGCGGGGCGATCAGGCGGGCATCGCCACGGCGCTGAACGGTCTCGGCCTCGTTGCCATGTCGCAAGGTGACTACCCGGCGGCGCGGGCGCTGTACGAGAGGGCGCTGGCCCAGCGCCGGGTGCTGGGTGCCCGGTCGGGGATCGCCACGAGCCTGAACAACCTGGGGGCGGTGGCCTGGCGGCAGGGCGACGTGGCGGCAGGCCAGGCGCTACACGAGGAGAGCCTGGCCCTCTTCCGCACGCTGGGCGACCAGATGGGCATCGCCATGACCCTGGTCAACCTGGGGGTCGTCGCCTCGATGGTCGGGGATCTGGGCGCGGCCCAGGCCCGCTTTGCCGAAAGCCTGGTCCGGGCGCAGGCGATCGGCAGCCAGCGCGAGCGGGCCTGGGGCCTGCTGGGGCTGGTCGGTTGCGCCGCCCGGCTGGATGCCGCCGCCCCGGCGGTGCGCTGGCTGGGCAAAGTGGTGCAGGATCTCACCTCCCGTGGGGAGGCGCTCGAACCCGACACACAGCGCCTGACCGACGCGACGGCAGCCGCCACCCGCGCCGCGTTGGGGGTGGCGGCGTACGATGCTGCCTATGCCGCCGGGCAGGCGTTGACCTGGGACGAGGCGATAGCCGAGGCACTGGCCTTCCTCACCGCGACCGGAGTCGCCCCACCGGAATGGTTCGCCACGGACTGATCCGGTCGGCGTGTGGTATACTCGCCGGTATAAGCAAGGGCCGAGGCGCGAACCGTCGGGCGGTAGCCCGGCATACATTAATCCGCGCCCGCAGGGCGGGCCAGAGGGAGAGACAGCATCATGGATAGCCCACAATGGGAGTTTTGCCAGTTGCGGCTGGTGGCGAGCGCGATGGTCAAGGACCAGGGGATGCGCTACACGCTGGACGTGTTCTACATGGGGGCGGCGGGCGTCCAGGCGCAATCGCTCTCGCGCATCGGCCACCCCGGCGAAGAAGGGCCGGTCTGGACCTATAACCCCTTCTTTGCCGCGCTGGGCCAGCTTGGGGCTGCCGGGTGGGAGCTGGTCACGGTGCAGCAGGGGGTCATCGCGCCCACCATCCCCAGCCACGCGGGGGATATACGCTCCGACAACGTGGTCGCCTATTGCAAGCGGCCTGTTGCCGCCGGGCGGGCCATCGATCAGCCTACATGGCAGTTGCCCGGCAGCGCCCCCGGCCAGTAAGCGGGTGCTATTCCCCGGCGGAATCGGGCGGGGGCGGGTTGGTTAGCTGGGCCAGGTTCAGTTCGCTGACCATCATGCGGATCCGGTTGGCCGTCGCGCGCAGGATGCTGCGGCTCTCGGCGAGGCGGACGGAGTTGGGCGGGGCATGATGCGCTGACAGGTTCAGCACCCGCTTCTGCACGATTTCGATCGTGGCGATGATCTCGGCAGGCATGATCCCGACCTGCCGCCGCGCCGCCAGGATCGCCTGAAAGTAGGTCCGCCAGGGGCCGAAGTCGTCGGTTTCGAGGGCGCGGGCAAACACAGCGTAGGCCTGCTCAAAGATCGCCCGGAGTTGGGTGTCGGGGAGGGTGTTATACTCGGGGACGTTGGCGCGGACGATTGTCACAGTCTCGACGATCAAGGCTTCTTGATCGTCGCGAATCAACTGTGCCAGCCAGGCTCCGGTGGTGGTGCTCATGCGGGGTATCCTCACGCTTTCTCGGCTAGCTGGCATCATTATACCCCAGTTCCTCCTTGCTGCCTATATGTGCCCGATCCTGCGGCAGGGCTTATGCATTCTCGGCGGACGGCTTATTACGGTAGGGGCCGACCCATGGGTTCGGCCCCTACCCAGGAGAATGCATCGCCAAGCTACCTCTGTGGCGATCCTACATAACCCTTACCCAGCCCGCCCCCTGGTGGTTCAACTTTCATAGTGCTTGACAGCGAATTGGTAGCCTGCTATAATGAATGCGCATTCAGAATGCGTATTCACCCATCGCGCTATACGAGGACCTTATGCCTGCCTCCAAAACACGGCCCCGCTCTCCGGTAACCGCCGTGGATGTTGCCAAGCGCGCGGGGGTGTCGATCGCCACCGTCAGCCGCGTGTTGCAGCAGTCCGTGCCGGTTTCGCAGGAAGTGACCGAGCGCGTGCTGGCTGCCGTGGCCGATCTGGGCTACGTGCCCCAGGCGGCGGCGCGCAACCTCGCCCAGGGGAAAACCACTACCATTGGGCTGCTGTTGCCCGAAGTGGGGCTGGATTTCTTCTCGCCCATGCTGCGGGGCATCGAGTCGGCGGCCCGTGCGGCAGGCTATGATCTGTTGATCGCGACCCAGTTGCTTGATGATGCCTACCGACCCGTCCGCCAGCCGCTCGGCCCGCACAACACCGACGGCCTGTTGATCTTCACCGACAATGTGGATGCCGCCGTAGTGGCGCGGTTCCAGCGGCAAGACTTTCCGGTCGTGCTGCTCTACCGGTCGGCCCCTGCCGGTCTGGCGATCCCGGCGGTGGTGATCGAGAACCGGGCGGGTGCTCGGCAGGCGGTGGATCATCTGATCGATGTCCACAAGCGGCGCAAGATCGCCTTCCTGCGCGGGCCAGACCGCAACGAAGATGCCTACTGGCGCGACCGGGGCTACCGCGAATCGCTGGCCGCGCACGGGATGCTATACAGCCCCAGCCTGGTGGCCGACGGGGCGTTTGACGAGGCGGTGGCGCGGGCCGCCGTGGCGCGCTGGCTGGCGAAGGGCCTGGCCTTTGACGCCATCTTCGCGGGCGACGACGACTCGGCGGGCGGTGCCCTGCTGGCCCTGCAAGAAGCAGGCAAGCGGGTGCCGCAGGACGTGGCCCTGGTGGGCTTTGATGATACGCTGGTATCGCGCTACCTGACCCCACCGTTGACCACGATCCATGCACCGACCGAACAGGTGGGCCAGGAAGCGGTGCGGCAACTGCTGCGGCTGATCACCACCGGTGAGGCCGAGCCGGTAACGTTACTGCGGACGGCGCTGGTGGTGCGCCAGTCGTGCGGCTGCCCCTGATCGGGCACGGCCCCCGCATCGGTGCATCCGACCGGAGCGCGGAGGAGGAAAGACGCGATGAAACTGGCAGTGATCGGGGGGGCTTCGACCTACACCCCCGAATTGATGAACGGCCTGTTGGCGCGGCGGGAGAGCCTGCCGCTCGATGAGCTGTGGCTGATGGATATTGATACGGAGCGGCTGGCGATCGTCGGAGGCTTCGCCCAGCGGATGGTGGAGGCCCAGGGATCGCCATTTCGGGTCGTCCTGACCGATGACCGCCGCGCCGCCATCGCCGGGGCCTCCTATGTTCTCACCCAGTTGCGGGTCGGCCAGATGCCCGCCCGCCGCGCTGACGAATACCTGGGGCGGCGGCATGGGCTGATCGGGCAAGAGACGACCGGGGTCGGCGGCATGGCGAAGGCACTGCGGACGATCCCGGTCATCCTCGACATCGCCGCCACCATGCGCGAGGTGGCCCCCGGCGCGCTGCTGGTCAACTTCACCAACCCGGCAGGGCTAGTGACCGAGGCGCTGGCCCGCTATGCCCCCGATGTGCCCGCCGTCGGCGTTTGCAACATCCCGATCAATACCAAGATGGAGTTGCTAACCCTGCTCCAGCGTGAGCGCGACGAGATCATCGCCCCGGAGCGCGCCGAACTGAAAACCCTGGGGCTGAATCATCTCACCTGGCACTACGGGCTGACAGTGGACGGCGAAGATGTCTGGCCGCAGGTGTTCGCCGCCTACAACGCCGACCTCCAGGCCGCCGACTCTCCCGACTGGGACCCCGCCCTGGTCGCGGCGCTAGGCATGATCCCTGGTCCCTACCTCCACTACTTCTACCAGACGCAGCACAAACTGGACGAGCAGGCGGCCTGGCCGCCCTCTCGTGCTGAAGTGGTGATGGAGATCGAAGCCGGGCTGCTCCGCCAGTATGCCGAGCCGGACCGCACCGAGCCGCCGCCCGACCTGATGAAGCGCGGCGGAGCCTACTATTCCACCGTGGCGACCCAGTTGCTCAATGCTCACTACAACAACCTGGGCGAGTCGCACCCGGTTAATGTCCCCCACGCGGGGGCGGTGCCCGGCTGGCCCGCCGATTGGGTGCTGGAATTGCCCTGCCGGGTAGACGCCGCCGGGATGCACCCGATCGCCGCCGATCCCCTGCCGCCGGGCTGCTTTGGGCTGTTGACGCTGGTCAAAACCTACGAGTTGTTGACCGTGGAAGCTGCCGTCCACGGCGACCGCCGCGCCGCCTACCAGGCCCTCCTCGCCCACCCGCTGGGGCCGCCCGCCGACCGGGTCGCAGCGGTGCTGGAGGATCTGCTGAAAACCCATCGCGCCCACCTGCCCCAGTTTTAACCGGACCTGACGTTGCACGACTCCGTTCCTGAAGAGTGATTCGCCTGTCGCGGCCTCGCCGCTATTGAGCAGAAAGGAACCACTATCATGTCTCAGGTGAACGACCGAGTCTCGATCCGCCGCGCCTTCGCCCCTCGGCTGGGGCTGCTGGTCATTCTGGCCCTGATGGCCCAGTTACTGGCCGCCTGTGGCGGGACGGACGCCACCAGCACCCCGGCGGTCTCGGCCACCGCGACCAGCGCCCCGGCCCCCACGACGGCCCCGGTAGCGAGCGACACGGCGACCAGCGCCCCGGTGGCGGCGGGCGATCAGGTGGTTAACATGCTCTGGACCGACAATGATAACCTACGCCAGCCGCTCATTGCCGACTTCACGGCGGCCACGGGGATCAAGGTCAATCAGGTCCAGGTGCAATACAACGAATTGCTGGACAAGATCAACACCAGCGTCCAGGGCAACGGCGATGTGGACGTGATCGAGATGGACACGATCTGGACCCCGCAGTTCGCTTCCGCCGGGTGGGTGGAAGACCTGACCCCGCGGATTGACGATACGCTCAAGAAAGATATTCCCCAGTCCTCGCTGGGCGCGGTCACCTACCAGGGCAAGCTCTATGGAATGCCCTGGTACAACAGCGCCAAGCACCTCTTCTATAACTCCAAACTGCTTCAGGATGCCGGGTTCTCCGCGCCGCCCGCCACCCTGGACGACTTTGTCAAGCAGGCCCAGGCAACGACCAAACCGGGCCAGTGGGGATCGGTCTGGGGCTGGAAGCAGGCCGAGGGCTTGATCTGCGACTGGGTGGCGATCATGTACACCAAGAAGGACGCCGCGATCCTCGACAAGGACGGCAAGGCGGTCTTCAATACCCAGGGCGGCACCGAGGCGTTGCAATGGATGGTCGATCTGCTCTACAAGTACAAGGTGGCCGACCCGGCATCGCTGGAATACAGCGAGTCGGATGTGCAGCAGGCGTTCCGCACGGGCACCTACGCGCTGACCTATAACTGGGAGGGCGACCTGCCCGACGACAACAACCCCGACAAGTCCAAGGCCGCCCCCAACGTCAAAGTCGGCCTGCTGCCCGGCAGCCCTGATGTACGTAGCTCCAGCGTCAACGGGTCGGAAGGCTGGGCCATCCTGAAGCAGTCCAAGCACAAAGACGCCGCCTGGAAGCTGCTGCAATACATGGCTAGCCCGGCCTGGCAGAAGAAGTCCGCGATCATCGCCGGGGATTACCCGATCCTCTCCTCGCTCTACAGCGACCCGGATCTCGCGCAGAAGGTGCAGGACTTCGCCATCTACGGCGAGCAGTTCAAGTACCTCGCCGTGCGCCCGCAGGTCCCCGGCTACGCGCAGAAGTCGGACATCATTCAGAAGCACATCCACGAGGCGCTGCTCGGCAAGGTCAGTCCGAAGGAAGCGATGGACGCCGCCGCCGCCGAAGTGAACAGCGCGACCAACGCTCCGTAGCACCCCCGGTGGTTTCGGGATCATCATCCAGAGGGGTTATGCTATGGAACGCACCGCCCTCGTTCCTCCCGGTGGGCGCGTCGCCCGCCGGGGGGAGCTATCCGAGCGTGCCCTGGGCCTGATCATGCTTGCGCCGATGGCCCTGGTGTTGCTCATCGTCGTCGGCTATCCGCTGGTCGACTCGTTCTGGTTGAGCCTGCACCGGGCCAACCTGGCAAGCCCCGAACAGGGCCAGCCGTTTATCGGCCTGGATAATTATATCCGCGCCTTCGGCCAGCCCGCCTTCTGGTATGCGACCCAGCGCACCCTCTACTTCACGCTCCTCTCGGTGGGGCTGGAGTTGGCGCTGGGGCTGCTCTTCGCCGTGCTGCTCAACGAGCACTTCCGGGGAAACCTGTGGGCGCGGCTGGCGATGATCCTGCCCTGGGCACTCCTGACCGTCAGCAACGGGGTCCTCTGGGCCTGGATCCTGAACCCGACCTACGGCGTGTTCAATACCGTGCTGGTCGATCTGGGGATCCTGTCGGCCCCGAAATCCTGGCTGAGCGATACCTTCTGGACGATGAACATGATCATCGTGGCCGACGCCTGGAAGACGGTGCCGAACATGACCCTCTTGCTGCTGGCGGGTCTCCAGCCGATCTCGGCGGAGCTATACGAGGCCGCCGATGTGGACGGGGCGACCCGCTGGCAGAAGTTCACCGGCATCACTCTGCCGCTGCTGCGCCCGGTCATCCTGGTCGCGGTCGCGCTGCGCACCATCGGCGCGTTCCGTGTCTTCGATATCATCTACGTCCTCACCGGCAACGGTGGCCCCGCCGACAGCACCAAGGTGATCTCGTTCTACGACTACGATCAGGCGTTCCACTATCTCTTCTTCGGCTACGGCGCGGCGATCTCCTGGCTGATCACGGCGTTCACCCTGATCATGATCGGGGTCTATATGCGACTGTTGCGGAGCGAGAACGATATCTGAAATTAAGAGGGAAGAATTAAGAAGGAAAAATTACCTCACACTAGCCCTTCTATTTAGCCCTTCTATTCGTCCTCACTTCCTAATTCTTCCTTCTTAATTCATCCTTTATAAGGTGTTTCTATGCGCCGAGGCAATCTCCTCAGTCCCCCCCTGCGCTGGGGGTTGCTGCTGATCTACCTGGTCTTCACCCTGCTGCCGATCATCTGGCTGTTCCTCAGCACCATCCAGACGCAGGCCAGCCTGCTGACCCTGCCCACTCGCATCCTGCCGTCGGACGTGACGCTGGGCAACTATGTGGATATCTTCAAACCGGCGGCGTTCGGCCAGAACAGCGGCCAGTCCACCTTCGTGCTGGCCCTGCGCAACAGCATCATCGTCTGCGCGGGCACAACGGTCGTGGCGATGATCTTCGGCACGCTGGCGGCCTATGCTTTCGCCCGCTTCAACCTGCCGCACAAACGCACGCTGCTGCTGATCGTCCTCGGCAGCCAGCTTTTGCCCGCCGTCTCGCTGATCATCCCGTTGTTTCGGATGTTCAAGACCGCGGCCTTGCTCGATAGCCTGCTGGCGCTGATCCTGGCCTATTCGACCTTCAGTATGCCCTTTGTCGTCTGGATCATGGCGGGCTACTTCCAGAGCGTACCCCGCGAGTTGGAGGAGGCGGCCCGGATTGACGGGGCGTCGCGCTTCCAGGCGTTCTTGCGGGTGGCGCTGCCGCTGGCCCGGCCCGGCCTGGGGGCCACGGCGATCTTCACGCTGCTGAACGCCTGGGACGAGTTCTTCTTCGCCCTGATTTTCACTTCCACCTACGCCTCGAAAACGCTGCCGGTAGCCCTGGCCGAGTTTATCGGACGCCATAGCGTGAACTGGGGCTTGCTCGTCACCGGGGGCTTCATCGCCAGCCTGCCGCCGATCGTTCTCTCGCTGGTGTTCTACCGCTATATCGTGTCGGGCCTGTCTGCCGGGGGGCTGAAGGGTTGACGATCAGAAATTAGAAATCAGAAATCAGAAATCGGCTGAACGCCCCGGCTGCTAAGGGAGCCGGGGCGGGCGCAGCACCGATCATGACCGGAGTGAACCGCACTACTTATGACCTCCTACTTTCTGGGCATTGATATTGGTGGCACCAAGAGCCATGCGCTGATTGCCGACGAGACGGGGCGGGCCGTGGGCTTTGGCCGGGCCGGCCCCGGCAACTACCAGACGGTGGGCTATCCCGGTATGGAGGCGGCGCTGCGCACGGCTACGGAGCAGGCGCTGGCCTCTGCTGGGCTACGCCGCGACCAGATCGCCGGGGCGGGCTTCGGCATCGGCGGCTACGACTGGCCTTCGCAACAGGTGCTTATGCGCGATACGATCCAAAGCGCCCTGGATCTGCACGCCCCCCTGACGCTGGTCAACGATGCCGTGCTGGGGCTGCTGGCCGGGACCGAGGCGGGGTGGGGGGTCGCGCTGGTCGCCGGGACCGGCAATAATTGCCGGGGCCGGGATCGCGCGGGCCGCGAAGGGCGGGTGACCGGCGAAGGCTGGCAGTTTGGCGAATACGGCGGCGCGGGGGAGCTGGTGATGCGGGCGGTTCAGGTGGTGAGCACTGCCTGGAGCCGCCGTGGCCCCCCGACGCGCTTGACCGAGGCGTTCGTGGCCGCGCTAGGGGCACGCGATGTAGACGATTTGCTGGAAGGGCTGGCGTTGGACTACTATCAGTTGCGCGGCGAGGCCGCCCCGCTGGTCTTCCAGGTGGCGGCGGCAGGCGACCCGGTGGCCGTCGAGGTGATTGCCTGGGCCGGGCGGGCGCTGGGCGACCTGGCCGTCGGGGTGATCCGCCAGTTGGACCTGGCGCACCAGCCCTGCGATGTGGTGCTGATCGGGAGCATGTTTAACGGCGGGCCACTCTTGCTGGACCCGCTTCGCGCCACCATTCAGGCCACCGCGCCCCAGGCCCGCCTGCGCCGCCTGGCCGCCCCGCCGGTGATCGGGGCCGTGCTGCTGAGCATGGAACACGCCGGGCTGCCCCTGGCCGCCCCTCGCGCCACCCTGATCCACACCACCGGTGCCCTGGCGCACCCCGCCTGATCCCCGCCTCTGTTTGAACCCTCTATAACACTACCTCAGATCCAGGCTAGTATAAGGTCGAACTCTGTCAGCCGGAGCGCAGCGAAGGATCTTGTCCGGGTCACCAGATCGTTGCCGAAGCGCCGAGCACTTCCCTCTGTACCGTTGACCGCCACGAAGATCCTTCGCTGCGCTCCGGCTGACGGGATGCGTTTGTACCGTCCGATTTTGCACCAATGATGCCATCTGACACCCCTCTTGACTCTGTCTTCTGTATACAGTATTATATATACAACTTTCGCAGCCCGTCTGTTCCTCTTATCATCCCTCTCTGCGGCTGTCGTCCGCCTGCTGTTTGGCTAGCTGCTACCCAATGCTCCGGTCCTGACCGGACGGAACCCACCAGAGAGAAAGGAGGACCCTCCCCACTCCACTGACCGCTGACGCCCGGCTGCCGCCTTGATCGCGGCCTGGGCCATCCCAGACACGATTACCCCATCGGATTTCCCTGATCCAAAGGAGGAGAGGCGAATGAAAAGCAAGTTGCTTAGTCTGGTCGCGTTGATCACCATTTTTACCATGATCGCGGGCTGCGATACCGGGGCAGCCACCCCTACGGCGGTGCCCCCCGCTCCGACAAACACGACGGCCCCGGTGGCCGCCGCCCCCACGGATACCACGGCCCCAGCTCCCGCCGCCACCGACACGACGGCCCCGGCTGCCGCGACGAACACGACCGCTCCCGCCGCCGCGACCAATACGACCGGTACCACGGCAGGCGGCAAGATGTTTGACGGCGTAGAAGTGAACCTCTTGACCTTCACCGGGCCGCAGATTGCCGAGCCGTTGCAGCGTCACGCCCCCGAATTTGCCGCCCTGACCGGGGCCAAGATCAACGTCACCATCGTCCCCTTCAGCGACCTGTACCAGAAGATCCTGACTGACCAGGCCACCGGGACCAACAGCTACAACGCCTATGTGTTCGACCCGCAGTGGATGGGCGACTTCGTCGGGCCGGGCTACCTGGAAGACCTCACTCCGCGCATCGCGGCGGACAAAGATATCCAATGGAATGATGTCGCGCCCTTCTTCCGCGACTTCAGCGCCAGCTACCAGGGCAAGACCTACGCGATCCCCCTGGACGGCGACTTCCACATGATCTATTACCGCAGCGACCTGCTGGCGAAAGATGGCCTGAAGGTTCCCGAAACCTGGGACGACTACATCGCCATCGCCCAGAAGTACCAGGGCCAGGATCTCAACGGCGACGGCACGCCCGACTATGGCTCCTGCATTTCCAAGAAGCGCGGTGCCCAGGCCT
>JBBSAN010000145.1:0-11482 GCA_038252265.1 Chloroflexia bacterium | reverse complement strand
TGCGGAGCCACGTCATAAATGCTACCGGCCAGGACATAAAGGACGCTCTGCACTTCATCGAGCACACTGGGCCGCTCCACCCGGGCCTCTGCCGTCTGCCAGATCAGGGTGATACGGGTGCGTAGCGCCTCCAGCACGGCCTGGCGGCGGCGCGGCACATCGGCCTGCCCGCCGACCTGCGCCCACAGCAGGGCGACTTCTTCCAGGTGGTGCAGCAGGGTGCGGCGGCGGGCCTCGGAGGGGTGGGCGGTGAACACCGGTTGGACTTCGAGCCGGGCTAGCCCGGCGCGCAGGTCGGCGGCGGAGACCCCGGCGGCGCGGAGTTCGGCCATCCCGGCGGCGATCGACTCATCCAGCGGCGGGGCGGAGCGCTCGCGGTCGGCCAGGATGCGCATCCGGTGGTGCTGCTCGGCCAGGTTGATCAGGTGGAAATAGACGCTGAAGGCGCGGACGATCTGCAACAGCCGGTCGGTGGTCTGGCGCTCCACCCAGCGCAGCAACGCCTCCTCCTGCCGGGGGTCGGGGCCGGGGGTCGAGCGCAAAGCGATAGCGGCGGTGCGGATATGTTCCACGGCGTCGAACAGCCGCGCCCCGCCCTGCTCGCGCAACACCTCGCCCACCAGATCGCCCAGCAGGCGCACATCGTCGCGCAACCGGTCAATCGGTTCGGCGCGGGGAGCAGAATCGGCGGGAGACGGTTTGCGAGACATCGGGCGTTCTCCTGGGTTCGGTTGGGTGGATTATATCATAGGGGATGGGGCCGAGGTTTGAGGTTTGAGGTACGAGGTACGAGGTACGAGGTACGAGGTACGAGGTACGAGGTACGAGGATCTAAGCTAATAACCTTAAACTTCACACCTCAAACTTCAAACTTCAAACTTCGGCCCCATCCCCCGCCGTGCTATAATTACGGCAAGGAGGGGCCATGATCACCATCAAGCCGGTTGAGACGGCAGCAGAGTTGGCGACGGTGCGGGTGTTATTCCAGGAATATGCCGCGTCGTTGGGGTTTGACCTGGGGTTTCAGCAGTTTGACGACGAATTGGCGGCGCTGCCGGGCGACTATGCCCCGCCGGGGGGGCGGCTGCTCCTCGCCATCGAGGGGGACCAGGTGGCAGGGTGCGGGGCGCTGCATCCGCTGGGGGACGGCGTGGGCGAGATGAAGCGCCTCTACATCCGGTCCGCGTGGCGGGGGCAAGGCGTGGGCCGGATACTGGCGACGGCGATCATTGCCGAGGCCCGCCAGATCGGCTACCGCGCCCTGCGCCTGGATACGGTGCCGACGATGCAGGCCGCCATCGGCCTCTATAGGTCGCTCGGTTTCCGGCCTATCGCCCCCTACCGCCACAACCCCATCGCGGGCACGCTCTATCTGGAATTGAAGCTCTAATCAGGCGTGCCGCCGGAGCTGCACCGCCAGGAATTCGGCCACCGCATCGCTGGGGAACGGCCAGGCATAGACCATCGGGATATCGGGATAGCGCTCCTGGGTACGCTGGATCGCGCTGGGAATGTCGTGCTCGGAGTGCTCCCCGCCGGAGGTCACCATCGGGGTGATGACCAGGATCTTTTCGGGACGCTGGCGGGCGGCCTGTTCCAGGGCCACCTCGACGCTGGGGCCGCAAAACTCATTGAAGCCGACCACAACTTCCCACCCGGTGGCCCGGCTGAGCTGGAGCGCCAGTTCGTAGGAGCCGACATAGAAGGGATCATTCGCCGCCGTGCGCGGCCAGGCGCGCATCTTGTCTTCGAGGACATCATGGCGGGCCTGCATGTCGGCGCGGCCCGGCCACTCGCCGGGGGTATGCTCCAGCCGCCCATGCAGCTTGAACATCTCCGACATTTCGTCGGACGGAAAATCATTGGGGGGCACGCCGTGCATGGCGAGAACAACGACAGCTTTCAACAGTGGCTCCTTGTCAGGGGTCGGGGGTCAGGGGTCAGCGATTAGTAACCCGGTACAACATTATACCGTATCCGCCCGAATGCGGCTACGGTAGAGAATGATCACCGTAGCACGCGGGCCAACTCGCGGCGTGCCCAGGCGTGGTGGGGGTGCCAGGCGGCATAGACCGCCCGGCCCCACTCCTCCATCAGCGCCGCCGCCTCGCGGGCCGACCGGGCAGCGGCGACATCGGCCACGGTGATCCGGCCCCGGTCTTGCGGGGGGTCCAGCCGGGGAATATCGTTGTTGTTCCCCTGGAGATACTGCTGCCACCAGCGGGGCACGGTGCCCGCCTGGGCCTCCTGGCCGTACTCGAAGAGCCAGCAGAGATGCAACAGGTGCGCCGCATTGTTCTTCTTGCCGTGGATTTCGGGGTGCTGGAGCGCGTGCGCGTCCCCACCGGGGAAGCCCATCCCGCCGATCATCCCGTCGGGATACTCGCGGATGAACAGCTCGGAGATCAACTCCCAGCAGCCTTTCAAGCCGTCGTGGACATGCGCCCCGCAAAGCTGGCACACATCACGCGGGGCACCCGCCGCAACGGCCTGGTCATATAGCTCGATGGCAACAAGATAAGTCTTTTTCACCAGGCAACCTCCACAAGCCTATAAATAGGGGGCGAGGGCAGCGGCGACGGCGCGGCGGTCGGGGACGACGGTGAGGGGGGCGCGGTCGGCGGTCGCGGTGGCGATAGTGGTGTCGGCGTCTTTCAGGATGTGCCCGGTCAGGATACCGACGATGGTCGCATCGGGCGCGATGATCCCGGCGGCGGCGAGTTGGCGCAGCCCGGCCAGGGTGGCGGCGCTGGCCGGTTCGCAGCCGATCCCGGCGCGGTCGATCACCGCTTTCGCCGCCAGGATCGCGGCGTCGTCCACGGCGGCGACCACGCCATCGGTGGCATTGATCACGTTCACGGCGCGGCCATAACTGACCGGGCTGCCGATCTTGATCGCCGTAGCAACCGTCTCGGCGCGCACGGGGACGAGGGCGGCGAACCCGGTCTGGTAGCTCTGGTAGAACGGGGCTGCGCCGCTGGCCTGGATCGCCGCCACGCGGGGCAGGCGGGTGATCGCCCCCAGCGCCAGCGCCTCTTGCAGCGCCTTGCCCAGCGCCGCCGTGTTGCCCAGGTTCCCGGCGGGCAGCACGATCCAGTCGGGCACCTGCCAGTCCAGCCCCTGCAACAGTTCCCAGCAGAGGGTCTTTTGCCCCTCGATGCGGAACGGGTTGATCGAATTGAGCAGGTAGATGCCCAGGTCGGCGCACACTTCCTGCACCAGCCGCATCGCGTCGTCAAAGTCCCCGTCGATCTGCACGGTGACGGCCCCGTAGCCCAGCGACTGGGCCAGCTTGCCCACGGCGATCTTGCCTGCCGGGATAAAGACGAAGCAGGGAATATCGGCCTGCGCGGCGTAGGCCGCCAGCGAGGCCGAGGTGTTCCCGGTGGAGGCGCAGGCGACAGCGCGCGCCCCCAGGCGGCGGGCCTGGCTCACGCCCACGGTCATACCCCGGTCCTTGAAGCTGCCGGTGGGGTTCTCGCCCTCGTGCTTCAGGGTGAGCCGCTCCACCCCGGCATATGCCCCGATTCGCCCCGGTCCCCCACCCACCCCCCCGCCCCCCGCATAGAGGTTGGTGTTTCCCACCGGCGTGCAGACGATCTCGCCCTCGGCAAAGTCGGGCAGCCATTCGCGGAAGCGCCAGACCCCGCTGGCGAACGACCCCTGCCGCAAGGCCAGCCGGGCATCAAAGCGCGCCGGGGTGCCCGTCTGCCGCGTGGGGTCGTCGGGCGCATAGGCTACTTCCAGCGTCTCGCCACAGTCGCAGCGGTAGCGCACCTCGTCGCGGGGATATTGCCGCCCGCAGGTGATACAGGCCAGCATGGTGCTCATTCGGCTCCTCCTGTCAGGTCCATAATCTGTGCCCCATCCAGATCCGCATCCAGCACCGCCGCGCGGCCTGTCAACCCCGCCGCCCCCGCCGCCTGCTCGAACGCGGCGGCCACGGCGTCGCAGGTTGGCCCCGCCGGGGCCAGCGCCAGCACGGTCGAACCGCCGCCCGACAGGGACGACCCATAGGCCCCCGCCGCCCGCGCCGCCGCCAGCAGATCGGGCAGGGCCGGGAACAGTTGCGCCCGGTAAGGCTGGTGGATACGGTCCTCCATCGCCTCGCCCAGCAATTCGTAACGCCCGGTCTGGAGCGCGGCCAGCAAGAGGGCGACCCGGCTGGTGCTGAACACTACATCGGCTTTAGAGTACGTCGCGGGCAGCAGGGCCCGGCCCTGCACGGTGTCCATCTGGAAATCGGGGAGGTAGATCACCGCTTTGATCACGTCGGGGAACGGCAGGCGCACGCTGTGGACCGCCGCCCCTGCCACGGTGTTCACCACCAGCCCGCCGAGCAGCGCCGGAGCAACATTATCGGGGTGCCCACCATGCTCCAGCGCGACGGCCAGGGGCAGCAAGGCGTCGTGGTCCAGCGGCTCGCCCAGCCAGGCATTCGCCGCCAGCAGCCCGCCCACCACCGCTGTGGCACTGCTGCCCAACCCGCTGCCCGGCGGAATCCGCAGTTGCATGGTCACGTCCAGCGGCGGCACCGGCTGGCCGACCTGGGTATAGAGGTGGGCGAAGGCACGATAGAAGAGGTTGGACGGCCCGGCGGGCAGCAGGGTCGCCGCCCCCTCGACGGTGATGCGGAGCGGAGCATCGCCGGGGCGGACGATAAATTCGTTATATAGCGCCAGCGCCAGCCCCAGCACGTCGAAGCCAGGGCCAAGGTTGGCCGCCGTGGCCGGCACACGCACGCGGATGGGGCGGGCGCTCATTGGCCCAGCCCGAAATGCTGGTGGATGCAGCGCACGGCGGCGTCCTCCTGGGCACTATCAATGACGAACGACAGGTTCAATTCCGACGACCCCTGGGCAATTGCCAGCACGTCGATCCCTTGCTCGGCCAGGGCCAGAAAGACCTGCCCGGTCACGGCAGGATGCCCGCGCATCCCCGCGCCGATCACGGCGATGATCGACACGCCCGCCCGCACCGTCTGCCCCTCGATCAAGCCCTGGCCCCGTTCCAGTGCGAACTGCGCCTCGATGCTGCGCCGGGCCTGGTCGGCATAGGCAGCTTCGATCAACACACAGATATTATACTCCGACGAGGACTGCGAGATCATCAGCACGTTGATCTCTTCCTGGGCGATGGTCGAAAAGAGCCGCGCCGCCACGCCGGGCACGCCGATCAGCCCCTTGCCCTGCAAAGTGAGCAGGGCCAGCCGGGCGATAGCGGTAATGGCGCGGATCGGGTGGCCGTTGGGCGGAGCCTCGGCGGTGATCAGCGTATCGGGCGCGTCGGGGGCGAACGTGTTGCGGATACGCACGGGGATGCCTTGATCCACGGCGGGGGCGATGGTCTTGGGATGGAGCACCTTCGCCCCGAAGTACGACATTTCGGCGGCTTCCAGGTAGGAAAGGTGCGGCAGGGTGCGGGCGTCGGGCACCACGCGGGGGTTGGCGGTCATCACCCCGTTCACGTCGGTCCAGATGACGATCTCACGCGCATCCAGCACGCTGCCCAGGATAGCGGCGGAGTAGTCGGACCCGCCCCGGCCCAGCGTGGTGACGATGCCGTCAGCGTCGGCCCCGATAAACCCGGTGACGACCGGCACCGTCCCGGCTTCCAGTAACGGCTTCAGCACGGCGGCGGCGCGCTCACGAGTGGCCGCCATCAGCGGGAAGGCGCTGCCGAAGGTGCTGTCGGTCACGACTACAGCAGTAGCATCGACCGCCTCGGCGGGGCACTCGGCGGCCCGGAGGGCGGCGGCCACGATGCGGCAACTCAGCCGCTCGCCCAGGCTGCTGATATAGTCCAGCGTGCGCCGCGTCACTTCGCCCAGGATGCCAACGCTATGGATGAAGTTTTCTAACTCCACCGCCAACAAGCGCAACTCGGTATCGAGGGCGCGCCCGGCCTCCGGAGCCAGGTTCAGCCCGGCCACAATGTCGGCGTGGCGCTGCTGCAACTCGATCACTCGCTGGAGCGCCTGGAGCCGCTGGCGGCGGGCAGCGTCGTGTGCGGCGGCGATCAGGATGTCGGTCACCCCGCCCACCGCCGAGACGACGACGACCACCGGCTCCTGGGCGGCAGCATCCCGCACCAGCCCGGCTACCGCCCCGATCCGCTCGGCATTGCCGACCGAGGTGCCGCCAAATTTCATTACAAGCATACCGGCTCACTGCCTTCTAGACACGAAAACGCCCAGCCGAAGCTGAGCGCGAGACAGGCTTCTTCGCATGAGGCGCTTGCCAGGGTTGCCCCCACCGGGCACCGCCCCTGGACAGCGCTATTCTACACCGGGGCGGCGGCGAGTGTCAAGGCGTGCCGGACGTAAGAAATTAGAAATCAGAAGTCAGAAGTCAGCAGTCAGAAGAGTGCGTGAATCGATTATAGCAAGTGCGCACACACCTTCTCCTGTCTATGAAGAGGCGGACTTCTGACTTCTAATTTCTGACTTCTAATTTCTATCAGCTAATGCGTTACGGTGTAGGCGAACAATGTATTCCCATCGAGGACGTACAGGGTGTTCTCCGGCCCGTAGGCGAGGCCCAGTGGCGAGGCCGGGCGGGGGGCATCGTCGGCATAGTGGATAAACTGGACGTAGTCGCCGGCGATGTTGATCGACACCAGGCCCGTGTTGCAACTCGCCTCTAACCAGCCGTCCGCGCCGGGTGCCGCAGCAAAATAGCTGGGATGGCAGTTCAGGTTGTAAATCGTACGCACCTGCCCGTCGGCAGCCAGCTTCTGGACGCGGTTGAACGTTTCCGTCGTGTAAATATTGCCCTGCACGTCCACCGCCACCCCGTGGGGATTGTTCAGGATCGATTCCTTGCCGGTGAAGATCGCCAACGGAGCACCGCCCGACGCGGGGTAGCGCAACACCACCCCGAGATTCTGGTCGGCCACATATAATGATGTGCCCTCATCGTCAAAAACCAGGCCCATACCCAGCACGGTCTTCTGCTCCAGCGCGATTTGCCGGACGATCCGCCCATCCCGATCCAGCGCCAGCAGGGCCTGATCGCCTTCGCCGTTGTTCAACACATAGAGCAGCCCGTCGGGGCCGACCGCCACGCTGCCGGGATGCACCCAGGCGCGGGGCTGTCCATCCGCCCCCACCGGCTGGAGGTCGGAATAGCTACCGGTTGCCACATCGAACACGCCCACGGAACCGGGCATGTCCTCCGGCTGGCGCTGGCCGAACAGCGGGATGTAAAGCTTCCCGTTCCAGTACGTGATGTCCCCCGCGTTGGTCATAGGAGCCGGGAGCGCCCAGCGTGCCTGGTAAGCCAGGGTCGTCTTGGCGCGGAGAAAGTCGTAGCTGAGGACCCCCCAGGCCGCCACCAGCAGGGCGATCGTTCCCAGCGTGACAGCCAGTCGCCGCCGCGCCGCGCGCCGCTCTGGGCCGGCTGCCGGGCTGCCGTGCCGCCCCAGCAAGAACACCCCCAGCAGCACGACCCCCGTACTGACCATCAGCAGCCACCCGACCCGCCAGGGAAACCAGCCTTCATCGGGGTTCAGGAAGTTGGGCGCGAAGGAACGCAGATCGATTTTCAGCGGCGAGGCGGGATCGGCGGCCAGCCAGGCGAGCACCGCGCTGTCCGCAGGCGAGAACATGGTCCGGGCGTCATAGAGCATCACGGCCATGAAGCCCCCGCCGAGCAGCGCCAGCAACCCGTAGAGTGCCCGGTAGACCCGGCTGCGGGCCAGCATCGCCAACCCCAGCGCCAGCGGGGCCGCCAGCAACGGCACCAGGGTGGAGGCGTAGCGCGCCGGGGGACCCCAGTCGCCGGTCCACCCGCTGTAGGCGGCGATGAAGGCCAGATAGGGCAGTGCCACCAGCATGATCCAGCCTAGCAGTCGCCGGTCGGCGGGTCGCCCGGTGCGGAACATGGCGACCATCCCCACGACCGCCAGCATATAGACGGGCGTGACCGGGAGCAAGCCAAAGCGGGAACTGAAGAGCAGACCGAACGCCCCGGTGAGGAACAGATAGAGGTCGTGCGTGCCCGCCCACGGCAGGTAGATAAAGCCGACGCCCGACCCCTCGCGCTCGTCGGCCACCGGGATCACGCTGCCATAGAGGAACAGGTGATAAGCGGCCAGCCCGGCCGCCAGCACGATCACCGGCGCGACGAGCCACAACGCCTGTGGGATGCGCCCGGCCCAGACCCGCCAGGAAGCACGGACCCGGTCAGCAATCGGGGTGGCGCCATCGCTGTGCGGCGCATAGCTGCGCCACCACTGCACCACCGCGTACAGCCCCAGCGCGGCGGCAATCGGCGTACAGCGCAGGGCCAGCCAGGGGATGAAGCCCAGGCACACGCCGATCAGCAACAGGCGACCCGCCCCGTTGGCCCGCCAGCCCAGTGCCAAGCGGCGCAAGGCATAGATCACTGCCAGCCCGGTGGGTAGCTCGGAGAAGATCATATAGGAGTAGCTCATCAGCGGGCTGCTGAAGGCCAGCGCCGCCCAGACCGCCAGGGCGACCCCGCGCCGCCCGGTCGTTTCATAGGCCAGCAAGAAGATGTTAGTGGCGATCAGTGCGCCGACCAGGCACATGAAGACTACAGTGGCGGGCCACCAAAGCGCGAACCACGACCCGATCAGCAAGGCAGGCACCAGCAGGATGCCCAGGCCGGGCGGGTGGTAGGAGTACAACTCAGAGAGGGGGCGAGCACTCGACGTGGCAAGCTGGCGCGGGAGCGGGTCGGGGGCGGGCATCCCGACAAAATCGGGCGGGTGCGGGGCGAGCGCGTAAAACTTCGCTTCGTCGTGGTTCCCGTAGTTGTTGCTCAGTTCCAGGTCGCCGTCCTGCACCAGGCTGATCGCGTCCAGCAGATAGAACGGCTGGTCGCCGGTAGGAGGGGAAGCGTAGCGCACGAAGCGCGGCACAAAGACCACATAGAGCAGGAAGGTCAGCAGGAAAACCAGCGCCACCCAGCGGGCGGGCAGCGCTGGCCGGGCCAGGTCGGCAGCGGGCGGCACCGGGGGCAACGCGGGCGGGGTGGGCGGCAGCGGGGAGCGCTCGGGAAGAGCGATCGGCTCATCTGTGGTCTGGGCGTGATCCATCATCGGCGTTCCCTCGCGGTGAAGCGGCAACGCTCAGGCACTCGACCCGTTGCTGTCTGTGTGATCTTCCCTGCGGCGGGCAAACGGCCTGTAGCACCGTGCCCTCGCCCCATGTAGGGAAGAGATCTTGAGCCTTCCGCCTCCAGCGAGGGAGCGAAGAGAATAGTCCCGAACTCGGCTCACACAGCGGGCGATGCGCCCTCGCCGCTAGCGGCGTAAGTTGATGTGTCCGGGCCTTACCGGCCCCACCCCAGGACCAACACCGATCCGGGGTATTTCTATAATACAACATCCCGCGCCCGCCTGCTATAGTACTATCGAATAAGAACTATGGGGACCCGAATAGATTTCCGTCTCGGCTCGCGCACCTGCGCACCGCCGGGGGCCGCTGCGCTCAACGAGGCAGGTGGCACGGATATCGCTCTAGCCATGTGCGGTGTCCCACCGGGTTTACATCATTGGGCGGAGCCGGGTTCGGTCGCATGGCGGGTATATACCCGGCGAGTCTCGGCTATAATTGACCATGGGCCGATCCGCGCCCACAGCCTGACCCTGTGCCCTCGCAAGGAGAATTCCCAGTTTATGTCTACATTGCGCCCCCTGCTGCCCTATTTGCGCCGCCATCGCGGACGGCTGGTACTGGGCATTGTGATGATCATTTTGAACACAATTCTCAGCCTGACCCAGCCCTACCTGCTGGGCCGGGCCATCGACTCACTCAACCAGGGGCGGCCCCAGAGCGAGGTGATCACCCTGGCCGGGGCGATCCTGGGCCTGGTACTGATCCAGGCGGGCGTGCTATTCTCCATGCGGATGGCGATCATCGGCCAGGCGCGGGTGATCGAGTACGAGATGCGCGGCGATCTGTTTGCCCACCTGCAACAGATGGAACACGCCTTCTTCCAGAACATGCACACCGGCGACATCATGGCGCGGGCGACCAACGACCTCAACGCCGTGCGCGAAATGCTCGGCCCCGGCATCATGAACAGCATCAGCACCACGCTGATGTTCTGCATCGCTATGGTGCTGATGTTCGGCCTCAACCCGCTGCTGGCAGCGGTGGTTGTGATCGTGCTGCCGCTGGTCAGCGTCGCCTTTGTCATTGTCGGGCGGCGGATGCACCGCCAGTATGAAAAGGTGCAATCCCAGTTTGGCGTCCTCTCCACCATGGCCCAGGAGAACTTCTCCGGCATCCGCGTGGTCAAAGCGTACGGGCAGGAAGAGAATGAGATCAAGGCGTTCGCCGGGGGCAACCGCGAATATATGCAAAAGAGCCTGGCCTTCTTCCGGCTGGAGGGGCTGATGTGGCCGATGATGAGCCTGGTGCTGGGCACGGCAGCGGCGCTGATCCTGCTGGTCGGCGGCAACGAGGTCATCGCCGGGCGGCTCACGCTGGGCCAGTTCGTGCAGTTCAACGGCTACCTGACCCTCCTCTCCTGGCCGATGATCGCCCTGGGCTGGGTGGTCACGCTCTACCAGCGCGGCACCGCTTCGTTGGTGCGGCTCAACGCTGTCATGCGTCAGGCCCCCGCGATTGCCGACACCGCCCAGACCCAGCCGATCACGAGCGTCCAGGGCGATGTGGTCTTTGACAACGTCTCGCTCAGCTACGAGGAGCGCCCGGTGCTACAAAACGTCAGCTTCCACATCCCGAACGGGCGGACGCTGGCGATTGTGGGAGCCACCGGCGCGGGCAAGACCAGCATCGTCAACTTGCTGACGCGGGTGGTCGAGGCCAGCAGCGGCACGGTGCGGATCGACGGAGTGGACGTGCGCCAGATCCCGCTGGCCGTGCTGCGGCGCAACATTGGCTATGTGCCGCAGGATACTTTCCTCTTCTCGGTGCCGCTGCGCGAGAACGTCGCCTTCGGCGTGGACGAAGCGACGCCCGTCGGCGTGGCCCGCGCCGTGGAAACGGCCCGGCTGAGCAAAGACGTGGACCAGTTCCCGCAGGGGCTGGACACAATGATCGGGGAGCGCGGCGTCACCCTATCGGGCGGGCAGAAGCAGCGCACCGCCCTGGCCCGCGCCATCATGCGCGACCCGGCGATCCTGATCCTGGACGACGCGCTGTCGAGCATCGACACGCAGACCCAGGCTGAGATCCTGGCCGGATTGCGCCAGGTGCTGGCCCATCGCACCAGCATCATCATTTCGCAGCGCATTTCGACCGTCAAGGCCGCCGACGAGATCGTCGTGCTGGACGATGGCCGGATTACCGAGCAGGGCACCCACCAGGCATTGCTGACCCGCGGCGGCATGTATGCCCGCATGTATCGCCGCGAACTGTTGAGCCAGGAACTAGACGAGGGATGACGCGGCGAGCAGTGAGCAGCGAGCAGCGAGCAGCGAGTGAAACGTGATGCGTGATGCGTGATGCGTGATGTGTTTGATGAGATGTATACCCTGATTACTA
>JBBSAN010000144.1:0-11590 GCA_038252265.1 Chloroflexia bacterium | reverse complement strand
CTGGCGGTAACGCTGCATGAAGGCGAAGCCGTCGAGGTTGGGCATCATCAGGTCGAGCAGGATCAGGTCGGGGCGCTCACGCCGGACGACGGCGAGGGCGTCGGCCCCATCGTTCGCGGTGAGCACGCGATAGTCGTGTTCCCGCAGATACTCGGCCACCAGCAGCCGCACATTGGCATGGTCGTCTACCCCCAGAATTGTCGGCCCCATCGCCTGCCCCGCCACTTCTCCCGCATCGGTGCTCCCTGCTGTCTTGATTATACCAGGGAGGGGGTCGGGGCGGCTAACCAGCATGGGGGATCAGGGGGGTAAGAAGGGCGACCGGATCAGGTGCAGGCCGTGATGCAGGCGTCGCGCTGGCGGGTGGCAGGTGCTCCCAGGCAGAGGGTCTGAATCTTGGCCTGGAGCCGGGGGAAGTCGATCGGCTTCGATTCGAAGTCGTCGCAGCCTACGGCGATGCATTGGGCCTGGATGTCGCCCGACAGGTGGGCGGTCAGAGCCAGCACACGCAACGCGGCGGTGCGGGGATTGGCTTTCAGGCGGCGGGCGACTTCGCACCCATCGAGTCCCGGCATCTCCATATCGAGCAGCACCAGATCGAACTGGGCCGTTCGGGCATAGGCGAGGCCCTGCGCGCCGCTGTCCGCCGTCACCACCCAGTGACCCCAGCGCGCCAGCCAGCGGGCCAGCAGATCGCGGTGAATTGCGTAGTCGTCTATTACCAGAATGTCTGCCATGTCGTTGCTCTCCTTTTTGCCGCGCTACTAAGCTTTAGTATACCAGAGAGATGTTTAGATCCTGTTAAGAAAGTATGTAGATTTTGTTGGGTTTGGCTGCCCGGTGGCGGCACGGCCCAGAGGCATGGCTGATGCAACGTCGTTTGGTGTGGGCCGCAGTATAAGGCCGCTAGTCATGACGCTGAATGATAGGCGGATACTGCAACATGGTAAAGCCGGATCATTCGATCATCCTATTCTGTAAGCGCTTGCACTTGACAGCCTTCTAGACTCGTGATATTATGCTCCTGCAAGCGCTTACAGGACTCTTTACAGGGTGTTATACTTTCAGTAAGCGTTTGCAAAGGTGGAGAAAGAGCCATGATCCAGAAAGAATCGGAAAGCGCTACCATTTTTGATGTCGCCCGTGCCGCCGGGGTCTCCTATGCGACGGTCTCGCGGGTGCTCAACAATAAAGACCATGTCAAGCCGGAGAAACGCCAGGCCGTGCTTGAAGCGGTCGCCCGGCTCGGCTATGTCGCCAACTCGCAGGCACGCAGCCTGGCCGGGGGCACCTCGCGGATCATCGGCCTGCTGGTCCAGGATCTGGGCAGCAGCTATACCGGCGAGATCATCCGGGGCATTGATGCCGAGCTGGGGGCCGCCGGGTATGATCTCATGCTCTACACCACCCATCGCCGCAAAGCCAAAGAGTCGGCCTATGTGGATGCCATCGCGCGGGGCATGGCCGACGGGCTGCTCTTGATCCTGCCGCGCAGCCCCGCCGCCTATCTCGAGTCGCTCCGCCGCCAGCACTTTCCCTATGTGCTGATCGACCACCAGGGGATCGGGGATTACGCCCGTTCGGTCGGCGCGACCAACTGGCAGGGGGCCTATGACGCCACCCGCTACCTGATCGGGCTGGGGCACCGGCGCATCGGTTTTATCACCGGGGCGCTGGATCTGGGCTGCGCGGTGGACCGCCTGTCCGGCTACCAGGCCGCGCTCTCGGATCACAACCTACCTAGCGACCCGGCATTGATTACCACCGGCGATTTCCACCGACCGCAGGGCTTCGCCGGGGCGCAGGCGCTCCTCGACCTGCCCGACCGCCCGACCGCGATCCTGGCCTCGAACGACGAAATGGCGTTCGGCGCGATGGAAGCGGCGCGAGTGAACGGCCTGCGTATCCCCGACGACATCTCGGTGGTCGGTTTCGATGATATTCCGCAGGCGTCCGTGGTCCATCCACCGCTGACCACCGTGCGCCAACCGCTGCACGAGATGGGTCGCGCGGCAACCCAGATGTTGCTGCAACTGATCGCGGACCCGCAACTTCAAGTAGGGCGTGTCGCGCTGCCGACAGAACTGGTCGAGCGCCAATCGTGCTGTCCGCCTGCCCGGACACCGTAACGCCAAGCCGACGGTAGTGCTAGCTGCTAATCGAGTGCGCCGGTGGGCCCCCGGTGCCTCACCATACGATTTCTAGGTCCATACGCAAAGGAGCACAGCCATGAAATCTCGATGGTCTGTGGGATCGTTCCTGCTCGCCTGCATGATGGTGTTTCTCACCGCCTGCGGCACGGAAGCCCCCACAGCAACCCCGGTACCGCCCGCACCGACGGCGACCACTGCGCCCGTCGCCGCTGCACCGACCGATACCACCGCACCCGTCGCTGCGGCCCCCACCGATACCACCGCGCCCGTAATGGCCGCGCCGACCGATACGGTGATGGCCGCCGAGGCCCCAACGGTAGCCCCCACCGAAACACCCGGCCCGATCACGCTGGGCACTGGGGCGGCCAAGATCGTCTGGTGGCACATCAGCACCACCAATGATTCCCGCACGAACTGGCAAAACCTGGCGACCAAGTATGTCGCCGACCACCCGAACGTCTCGATCGAGATCACCGTCCTGGAGAACGAAGCCTTCAAGTCCAAGCTGGCGACGGCGATGCAGTCGGGCAACCCGCCCGATGTATTCCAGACCTGGGGCGGCGGCGTGCTCGGCCAGTATGGCGAGGCCGGACTGGTCAAAGATCTGACCGCCGATCTCGCGGCGAACGGCTGGGGCGACTCGTTCCAACCCGGCCCGCTCTCGCTGTATAAGATCGGGGATAAGTTCTACGGCGTGCCGTGGGACTCCGGCATGGTCGGCTTCTGGTACAACAAAGACCTCTTCGCCAAAGCCGGGATCAGCGCGCCGCCCGCTACCTGGACGGACTTCCTGGACGCCGTGAAGAAGCTGAAGGCGGCCAACATCACCCCGATTGCTGTCGGTGAGAAGGACAAATGGCCGGGCCACTTCTACTGGGTCTACCTGGCAACCCGCATCGGCGGCAGGGCCGCTTTCGAGGCGGCCTATAACCGGACCGGCTCCTTTGCCGACAAGCCTTTTGTGGACGCCGGTACCCGGCTGAAGGAACTGGTCGACTTGCAGCCGTTCCAGACCGGCTTCCTGGGGGCCGACTATCCCTCGCACCAGACCTTGATGGCGAACGGCAAGGCCGCGATGGAACTGATGGGCCAGTGGGCACCAGGGGCCGACCGCGGCGTGGCGACTGATGTGGATGCCTATAACAAGAGCCTCGGCTTCTTCCCCTTCCCGGCGGTGGAAGGCGGCGCGGGCGATCCGTCCGACGTGCTCGGTGGGGGCGACGGCTTTGCCGTCGGCAAGAATGCCCCGCCCGAGACGATAGACTTCGTGCGCTACCTGACCAGCCTCGACGTGCAGAAGGCGATGACCGCCGCCAACCTCTCGGTGCCGCCGGTGATCAAGGGGGCCGAGGTGGCGCTGGCCGATCCGTTGCTGAAAGAAGTCCAGCAGCGCGCCGGGGCGGCCAAATACTACCAGCTTTACTACGATCAATACCTGCCCCCGGCGGTCGGCGCGACCGTCAACGACGAGGTCCAGGCCTTGCTCGCCGGATCGGCCTCCCCCGAAGAGGTCGCCAAAGCGATTGAAGACTCTGCCGCGAGTGAGTTGAAAAAGTAGACGAGCAGGCAGTAAGCAGTAGGCAGTAGGCAGAAACCGACGCACCACTGCCTACTGCCTGCCGCCCATTGCCTACCGGTGAAAGGGTTGCGTCCTATGCGCCTGCTGACCAGACCCCGCTCCACTGTCGCCGTATCCGTCGTCGGGACGACCACGCCGCGCCTGAACAAGGAAAAAGTCTTCGTCATCGTCGCGTTTTTGCTGCCGCCCGCGTTGATCTACTTTGTGCTGGTGCTGCTGCCGGTCCTCCAGGCGGGTTACTTCAGTGTCTTCCGCTGGAACGGGCTGGGACCGCTTCAGGGGTTCGTCGGGCTGGACAACTACGTCCGCATCCTGCATGATCGCGTCTTCCTCAAGGCGCTGGGCAATAACCTGCTGCTCACCGGGTTGTCGATCGTTGTGCAGTTGCCGCTGGCGCTCGGCCTGGCCTTGCTGATCCGGCAGAACCTTAAAGGGCGCACGCTGTTCCGCATGATCTTCTTCCTGCCCTACGTTCTGTCCGAGGTCGTCACCGGGGTGATCTGGACCTTCATCTATAATCCGCAGAGCGGCTTGCTCGCCGCCCTCGTGGCGCTGATCCCTGGCTCTAAGCCGCAGGGCTGGCTGGGCGATACGCAGATGGTGATCTACCTGCTCTTTGTCGTCATCACCTGGAAGTATTTCGGGCTGCACCTGATCCTCTACACGGCGGGGCTGCAAAACATCCCGGCAGAGCTAGAGGAGGCGGCGCTGATTGATGGGGCCAGCACCGGCCAGGTCGTGCGCCATATCACCATCCCGTTGATGGGGCCGACCATTCGCCTGTCGCTGTTTCTCGCGGTGCTCGGCTCGCTCCAGATCTTCGACCTGATCTGGGTCATGACCACGGGCGGGCCGGTCAGCGCCAGCGAAACAATGGTGACCTACCTCTATCGCTTCGGCTTCCAGCGCTTTGCCATCGGCTATGGCAGCGCGGCAGCGGTCGTGTTGTTCGTGCTCTGTCTCGGCTTCTCGCTCATCTACCAGCGCCAGGTCATGCGGCGCGACTACACCTGAGCAGGCCAGGGGAGGTACTGTAATGTCCAGTGTGCCGGTGCAACACCGCAGTCCCGGCGGGACGATGCTCCAGGTGGTGAAGTACACCATTTGCGTCGCGATCGCCTTGCTGGTGCTAATCCCGCTGGCGATGGCCGTGCTCGGCGGCTTCAAGACCAACGCCGATCTACTGAGCAGCCCGTTCGGCCTGCCCAACCCGATCCAGTTGGGCAACTACCGCGACGTGGTCACCAGCGATGCCTTCTGGCGGCTGCTGCGCAACAGCACCATCGTCATGCTGATCACGGCGGTGGGCGTGGTGATCCTGGCGAGCATGGCCGCGTTTGTCTTCGCTCGTGTCCGCTTTCCGGGGCGCGAGTTGCTGTTCAACTTCTTCACGTTGGGCCTGCTCTTCCCGCTGACCGTGGCGATCCTGCCGCTCTACATCACCTTGCGCCAGGCGGGGCTGGTGGACACCCTCTGGGGCATCATCCTGCCCCAGGTCGCCTTTGGCCTCCCGGCCAATATCCTCATCCTGCGCGGCTTCTTCGCCTCGATCCCGATGGAGCTGGAAGAGGCGGCGGCGATTGACGGCTGCTCCACCTTCGGCTTCTTCTGGCGGATGCTCTTGCCGCTGGCCCGCCCCGCCCTGGCGGCGGTGGTGGTGCTGACCATGGTGGCGAGCTGGAACAACTTCCTCCTGCCGCTGCTCGTGCTGAACAACGAACAACTGTATACGCTGCCGCTGGGGATTATGCAATATCAAGGCCAGTTCGGCACCGACTGGGCCAGGGTGCTGGCCTTTGTCTCGCTGGCGCTGGCCCCCACGGTCATCTTCTACTTCCTGGCCGAGCGGCACATCGTGGCCGGGCTGACCTCCGGCGCTATCAAGGGGTAACAAGCCGTGCCTGTGACACTTACCACCAACGGGTTAGCCATTGCGGGCCGCGAGGTGCCGGTCTATTCCGGCACCGTCCACTACTGGCGGTTGGACCGCGCCCTGTGGGGCACGATCCTCGATCAGGTCCAGGCGTTGGGCTTCGGGATGGTCGAAACCTACATCCCCTGGTCGATCCACGAGACGGCCCCCGGCGTCTACGATTGGGGCCAGGAGGACCCGCGCAAGGATGTCGAGGCGTTCCTGCGGCTGTGCGAGGAGCGCGGACTGATGCTGCTCGCTCGCCCCGGCCCGCTGATCAATGCCGAACTGACCGACTTCGGCTTCCCCACATGGGTGCTGCTCGACCCCGCCGTGCAGGCGCACACCGCCGTCGGCAGCCTCCACCTGGACGCCGCCTGGGGTCTGCACCCGCCCCGCCCCTTCCCCGTGCCGTCCTACGCCAGCGAGGCATTCTATGCCTACGTCGCCGGATGGTACGATGCGGTCTGTCCGATCCTCGCCCGCCACCTGGCCCCGGCGGGCTGCGTGGTGGCGGTGCAGAGCGACAACGAAACCTGCTACCTGTTTCATGACCAGACCTATGCCACCGACTACAGCCCCGACTCGCTGGCGCTCTACGGGACCATGCTCGCCGCCCGCTACTGGGACATTGCCGCACTTAACGCTGCGTATGGCACGGCCTACAGTGGCTTCGATCAGGTCGCGCCCCCCCGCGAGTGCGCGATCACAGGCCGGGCCGACCTGCCCTGGCACCTGGACTGGGTCGCTTACAAAGAGTACCAGATCACCAGCGCTGTCGCCCGCTGCGCGCGCCTGCTGCGCGAACGCGGCATCAGCGGCGTGCCGATCTTCCACGATGTGGCCTACCAGCAGCGCACGCCGCTGGATATCGCGGACATGGAAGCGAGGCCGGAAGTGGATTGGGTGGGGATCAATCTCTACCGGAACAAAGAAGACTACTGGGCGGCGGTGCAGCAGATCCGCTATCAGGTGGGCACCACGCGCCTGCCGTTTGTGCCCGAGTTCGGCTGCGGAATGTGGAGCCACTACCCGCTCACGTTTACGCCCGACGAGGAGGAGTTGATCACGCTGGGCACATTGATGCACGGGCTAAAGGCGTTCAACCTCTACATGCTGGTCGAACGCGACCGCTGGCAGGGCAGCCCGATTACCCGGCACGGCACCTTGCGGCCCGGCTACGCCGAGTTTTATGCCCGGCTGACGGCGTTTTTGCACCGCTACCGGCTCTGGGAGTATGAGCGCGCCCGGCAGGTGCTGGTAGTCCGCAACTACGATCTGGGCCGCTATGCCGCCATGACCGGCACACTGCATGTTGCCCACGCTGATCTGCTGGATCTGCCCCGTGCCCTGTTCACGGCGGAGGTCAATCTGGATTTGCGCTGGGATGCCGAGGCCGAGGCCGACGAGCACCGCAGCGATAGCTGGTTTGGCTCGCTCCAGGCGCTTTTGCAGACGCGGTCCTGTGACTACGACCTGGCCGACACCCACATCGCCCCCGACGCCCTGGCCCGTTATCCCCTGATCTTCCTCCAGGCCACCGACTTTATGGACCTGAACGATCAACAGCGGATCGTGGGGGCGATCATGGCGGGCGCGACGGTGGTCGTCGGGCCGGGCCTGCCCGACCACGACCCGACGATGCAGCACCCCGGCGTCCTCAATCGCTACCTGGTCGCCCCCGGTGAGGTGGCGCTGGGGCAGGGGCGGCTGATCTGGGCCACGGCAGAAGAGTTGCCCGCCCTGGCGGCGCGGCTCGTCCCGCCCACCGAGTTCCGCTGCGAGACTGCGGCCTGCGATCTGGCGGTCCTGCGCCACGCGGCGGCGCAACTGCTCTACCTGGCGAACCCCACGCCCAGGCCACAGATCGCCGCGCTACGCTTCGCCGGACCGCACACCCTCCATGCCGCCTGGGGACCCGAAGCGGTGCTCCACGGCGACGGCGCGTTGGATATTCCCCTCCCCCCCTACACCGCCCGCATCTGGGAGGTCCATCATGATTGATCCGCAGTGGAGCCTGGTGGACCTCGATCCCGTCACCTGGCGGGCGATCGGGCACTTCTTTCACCCCGGCCAGTACATCCGCGCCGCGCAACCGGGCGAACATGGGCTATTTGTGCTCCATGACGGCAGCCGCGTGCTGCGCGTGGTGGACACGGCCTGTGGCGTGCGCCGCGATCTAGGGCTGGCCGGAGTGGATGATCCGCACGCGCTGGCGGCCCGGCTCTATGCGCAGGGCGAGTGGCAGCGGGTCCACGTCATTGACAAGCGGCACCTGGCCGCCGTTGCCCAGGCGGCGCAGGCCCACCCCCGCCGCGACCTGACCCTCGATCAGTATTATCACCTGGTGTACCACCTGATCTGGGATGCACCCGACGGCTACGTCAGCGTCCCCACGCCACCCGGCAACTGGCAGGGCTGGACTTATGATCGTCTGCGCCGCTTCGTCGCCGCCTTGCCCGACCCGGCGACGCTCGCCCTGGCCGTGATCGACGGTGGCAAATTGCGGATCGGGCTGGTGCTCGATCTGCGCGGTGGGTTGATCCGCACGGTCACGACCTTCGAAACGTTCGGGTTCCCGGCCCCCGCCTTTGACCTCTCTGCCGCCGCCTTCATGCGCCTGTGGGAGGTGCTGGCCGCGCGCCACCGGGAACAGGGCACGCCGCCCCCGGCAGCCGCCCTGCTCTGCTCGCAGGCGGCGTTCGACGCCTGGATCACGAGCGGCGGGCAACCGGCAGTGCTGGCCGATGGATCCAAGCGCGGCGAGGCCTTCTGGCGGCTGCCTGCCGATCCCGCGGGCGAGGGGATCGGCTAGACAGGCCCGGCGGGCACGCAGCGCGCCCGCCGGGGCACAATCGCCCGGCGGGCACGGCCCACGATGGGCAAGCAACCCCCGAACGACCTCTAGCCCTCCGCGACCGGCAACCCATCCGCGAGCAGGGCCAGACACCCCCATAGCCCGGCGGCACGAGCGGACCGAATGTGTTAAGATGCAGTGGGAACGCGCAGATTAGACACAGGAGGGCCGCAATGCCACAAACACCGCACATTGAACAACACTTCACGGGCGGGGCGACCGTGCGCGATATCGTCATCGGCATGTCCGACGGGTTGACCGTGCCGTTCGCCCTGGCCGCCGGGCTATCGGGCGCGGTTGCCGCGTCGGGGCTGGTCGTCACCGCCGGGCTGGCCGAGATCGCCGCCGGGTCAATTGCCATGGGGCTAGGCGGCTACCTGGCCGCCCGCAGCGACGCCGAGCACTACGGCAGCGAACGCCTGCGCGAACAACAGGAAATCATCGAGAAGCCCGATGCCGAACGCGCCGAGGTACAGGAGGTGTTCGAGTCCTACGGCTTGACGGCGGAGGAAAGCGCCCCGATTGTGGAGGCGCTGGCGCAACGCCCCGAAGCCTGGGTCGATTTTATGATGCGCTTTGAACTGGGGCTAGAGGCACCGGACCCCAAACGGGCGCTCACCAGCGCGGTCACCATCGCCGGGTCCTATATCGCGGGGGGCTTTATCCCGCTGGCACCCTACATCCTGATCTCCGTCGCCAGCAATGCCCTGGTCTGGTCGGTGGCGGTGACGTTGATCGCCTTGGGCGTGTTCGGCTACGTCAAAGGCCACTTCACCGGCACCAACCCGCTGCGGAGCGGGGCGCAAACGGTGCTGATCGGCGGGCTGGCGGCGGCGGCGGCCTTCATGATCGCCCGCCTCATCTCCTGAGCGCCACGCCGGGCACACCAAACGGGGCGGAGGGATCCCCCCGCCGCTGGCCGACCCTGGTACGAATGCTAGCCCTGCGGGTCGATCGATGGCCCTACCGCCACCTATCCGGCGCTAGCCTTCGGCGGGCAGCCGTTCGGGTCGATGCCACATCCGGCGGCTTGCCGCCCGGCAGGATCGGTGCCCCCACCGTTGGGGTCGATGCTGAAGCCGCGCCCCTGCCGCCCGTCGGGGTCGGTGCTCGACCCCTGCGCCACCCCCCCGCCGTCCGGGTCGATCAGCGGCCCGCGTCCCTGGCGACCTTCAGGGTCGATCATGTTCCCCTGCGCCTGCCGCCCGCCGTTCGGATCGACGCTGGAACCTTGCGCCTGTCGCCCGCCGTTCGGGTCTACTCCCAGGCCTTTATCATTCGCCTGGTGCCCACCGTCCGGGTCAACACAACTGCCATTGGCCTGCCGCCCGCCGTTCGGGTCGATAGTGCTGCCAACGGCCTGCCGTCCGCCGTTCGGGTCGATAGTGCTGCCAACGGCCTGCCGCCCGCCGTTGGGGTCCATCCCGATCCCGGCAGCCTGGTCGCCGCCGTTGGGGTCGAAGGCTCCGCCGCGGGCCTGTCCGCCGTTCGGGTCGATCCCGATCCCATCCGCCTGCCCCCCACCGTTGGGGTCGATCCGGGATCCGTCCGCCAGGCAGCCCCCGTTCGGATCAATACACGAGCTACCGGCCTGCGGCCCGCCGATCGGATCCAGGATCGAACGGCCTGCCTGCTGGCCGCTATCAGGTGCGGTCCCGCTCCCCTGCCCGGCGGCGACCCCTAGCGCCAGGCTCATCAGCAACCCCAGGGCCACCACCCCGGCCAGCCATCGTCGTCGCGTGTTCATCGGTTTCTGCTCCTTGTTGACTACCCGTGCCCAACACCGGCTACACCTCACGCACAGTGCTACCTATAACACCCGTCCCGCACCAGCGGGGGTTCAGGAGCAGGCGGTAGGCACGGGACAGTTCCGTAGCAACCCTGTAGCAAACGCATAGAGGGGCTGGGTTTACCCATCGCATTTTTGCATCCTGTGCTGCGGCGTTGGAGTTTTTCTCTTGGGATATGTCGCCAGGATTTCCCGTTGAGGCAGACGACGTTACGCCTCCGGCCTCGGTGTCGCACCTCTCGCCCGATCACTCGGCGCGGGCAAACCCTCCCCGCCTGAAGCTGTGGGCATGGTGCAGAGTGCCGCCGTTGTTGTAATTGCAGACGAACAGCCCGCCCTGCCAACCGGGAATGCAGGCAGCCCGGTAGACTTCGATGCCGCCGGAGGATGCGCGGGTCGGAAGCACACGGCTGCCCAATAGCGAGGCCGTCCCTGATCGGGACGGCCTCGCCTGTCAAACAGCCGTTACGCGTTACGGGTTGCGCAGCGGGGTCTGGCAGTTGGAGAAGAACGTGTTGGCGATGATCTTGGCCGTCTGCGCCCGTGTGACATTGACGGTGGGGCGGAAGTAAGGGCGGTTAGCCGGCGGGACGCAGGGTTCGCCTGACCCACCGCAGGGATAGCCCGCGATCACGCCGAGGTTGCTGAGTTGCTCCACCCAGGGATAGAAGGTGCTGCCGGGTGGGACATCCTCGAAGGTCTGGGTGGTCGGCGTGGCGGTCAAACCTGCCGTCAGCGCATCCATCTTCGCCAACTGCCCACGGGTCACCTCGAAGTAGGGGCGGAAGTAGGGGCGGTTGCCCGGGGCCACGCACGGCTCACCGGGGGTGCCGCCACAGGGATAGCCGCCGACGATGCCCCGCGCCGCGATGCGCTCGATGAAGACCCAGAAGGGGTTGCTCGACGGCACGTCCTCGAAGGTTTGCTGGGTGCTGGGCACCGCTTCGAAGTAGCCCGCCGCGTTGCTGAGGATCTTGGCGATCTGCCCGCGGGTGGCGTTGGCGAGGGGCCGGAAGTAGGGCTGGCTGCTCGATCCGCATGGTTCGCCGGGGCTACCGCAGGGATAGCCGCTGAGCAAGGCGCGGCAGGTCAGGCAGCGGATAAAGGTGAAGAACGGATCACCCGGCGGGACATCCTGGAAGTAGATCGGGCAGACCGTCAACGTGGGCGTGATGCTTGGGGTCGCCGTGCCGGGCGGGCTGGTCCGGGTCGGGCTGGCCGGGCGCGGGGTGCTGGTCGGCGGCGGCGTGGCCGTGCGGGTCGCCGTCAGGGTCGGCGGCACGGTATTGGTCGGCGTGGT
>JBBSAN010000143.1:0-11605 GCA_038252265.1 Chloroflexia bacterium | reverse complement strand
GTTCTTAGTTCCCCCCGAACCGGGACTTCTTCGGCACGACGACCTTCGCCACGATGGCTTCCGGCGCGGCACTGATCCGCGGGGCCATGAGCGTGAAGATCTGCCAGACAAAGCCGGTCAGCTCGCGGGCCACGGCGACGGTGACTTTGTTGCGCTGTTTGCCGCGCGCGAGTAACTGCACGGTGCGCTGATGCAGCCGGGTCTGCGCCTTCCAGGCACAGGCTTTGACGTCCGCACTCAGGCCCTGCTGGCGCACGCTGAGTTCCTGGCTGACTTTGGGACTGAGCCGGTAATGATGCGCGGCCTCGATCATCAGCCAGCGGGCATGGCCGTTGCCGGTCTTGGTGATGCCACCCTGCCGCCGTTTGTCGCTGCTGGTGTGCTCGCTGGGTACTAACCCAAGGTAGGCCATAAGCTGACGCGGATGTTCAAAGCGCCAGGCGCCGCCGAGTTCGCTGGTCAGCACCATGGCGCCGACGAGGGCAAAACCGCGCATCCCCATCAGGGCTTTGACCACTGGACGCATCGGCCAGCTTTCCAGTAAGGCGGTCATCTGTTCCTCCAGCCGCGTGATGCGTTCGCTGGCCGTGGCGATGGCGGTCAGGGCATCTTCGAGCACCACACGCTGCGCGGCATGCGGCAGCACGATCTCGCGCAAGTAACGCCGGTGTGCTTCGGTCCAGGCGGTCTTGCCCGCCATGAGCGACTTGAAGTTGTCCGCGCCGCCGCCTGCCAGCAGCAGGTCTTCGAAGGCCATCGTCACCGACCAGGTATCCTTGCCGCCGACGGCCAACGGGGCAATGCCCTTGCCCTTGAGCGTTTCGGCAGCGGTGTAGAATTCGTCCCAGGTGGTCGGCGCTTTGAGGTTGTTATCGGCAAAGACCTTCTTGTTATAGAAGAGCACGTTGCCGCGGTGGACATTGGACGGCACGGCGTAGATCTCGCCCTTCACGGTGATCATGTCCAGCAACTGCTGCGGGAAGGCGCTCTTCATGTTCATGTCGGTGAAGAGCTGGGTAATCGGCTCCATCTTGTCGGCTTTGACATAGCCGTCAAGCAGTTCGGGGCCGCCGTGAACCTGGAAGGTGTCCGGCGGGTCGTTGCCCTGCATCCGGGTCTTGAGCACGGCTTTGGCCTTGTCGCCCCCGCCGCCCGCCACCGCCGCGTCAATCACATTAACGCCCGGATAGAGCTGTTTGTAGAGGTTGAGGATGTCGTTCTTGCCGTCGGCCTCGCCGCCAGCAGTCCACCAGCTAAAGAACTCGAAATTGCCCGAAGCCGTGGGGTCGGGGGTGATGCCTTCGGTGGCAAGTTGCACCAGGCCACCCCCGGCCCCGGTCACGGCAGTCGCCGCTTCGCTCACGGCGGTGTTCGCCGCAGGCGCCACAGCGGTCGCGGCCTCCGACACAGCGGTGTTGGCGGCGGGGATGGCGGTCGCCTGCGCGCCCGTCCCGGTGTCGCACGCCGCGAGCAGCAGGGACATGATCGCCAGCAGACTCACGAGAATCAAACTACGTTGTTTCATAACCACGATGTTTCCTCCTCTGGATCAAGTGATACGGTCAATAGGGCCGGTCTGGCCCCGGTGCCCATGTTGATGCCCTGGCAGCAGCTAACTAATGCTCTCACCCCTTCTCAGACAAACCCATCAGCCTGCCCGTGCCTGGGGCGGGGGCAAGCAATGGATGCCTGCAAGGGCGCACGCGCCGTCAACATGAGGAATGAAGAGCCGAGCAGCGGCGTCGGTGCCGGCCCCAATAGCGTGTAAGATGCACCCTTATTATACGCCTGCCGTCAAGAGGGAAAGCGGAGCGCGGCCCGGAATGGTCAAGATAAAGGATACGGCTCCGCAGTCCCCGCCCGCGAGATCTGGGACGCCCGACCAAGGCCGACACACGGGTCGGCCCCTACCACACCAAAGCCCTCCCTGAGAATGTATCAGCCCTGGGATCACCGGCGGCTCCGTTGACAGAACCGGGGCCGGATAGCTATAATGGCCGCAACGGGGCCACACCGGCCCCGGCCCAGACCCCCACGGAATGAGGTTCTTTGCCCATGAAATTAGTGACGTACCTATCACCGGCAGACGGTGCCACGCCGCGCCTGGGGGTGCTGCTGGCCGCGCCGGGCGACCCGGCAGCCGGGATGGTGTTGGATGTGCCCCGCGCTTTCGGGCGGGTGCAGCCGCAGGCCGGGCCGGTGCCCACCACGATGCAGGAACTACTGGGGGCCGGGTCGGGCCTGCTCGAAGCGCTGCGGATGGTGCTGGCCGAACTGGGCGTAGACGGCGACACCCCGCCCACGGCAGAGCAGCAGAGCGCGCTGGGATCGGCGGCCAGCCCCATGCGGGCCATGCACCTGCTGGCCCCCCTGCCCCGCCCAAACACCCTGCGCGATTTCTACGCCTTCGAGGGCCACGTCAAGGCGGCGCGGGCCTTGCGCGGGCTGGATATGATCCCGGAATGGTACGAGATCCCGGTCTTCTATTTCTCGAACCCCGAAGCCGTGATCGGGCCGGATGCCCCGTTGGAGATGCCACAGATCCAGGAGTTGGATTACGAACTGGAGATCGCCTGCGTCATCGGGCGGGCCGGGCGCGATATTCCCGCCGACGAGGCGGAGCGTTATATCGCCGGGTACACGATCATGAACGATTGGAGCGCCCGCGACACCTGGCGCAACTACGAGGCGAAGTTGAGCATGGGACCGGCCAAGAGCAAGGATTTCGCGACCAGCCTCGGCCCCTGGCTTGCCACGCCCGACGAACTGGAAGACCGCCGCGAGGGCAGCGGGGCTGAAACACGCTACAACCTGGATATGGTCTGCCGGGTCAACGGGCGCGAGTATAGCCGGGGCAATGCCAATTCGCTGACCCATACGTTCGCGCAGATGATCGCCTGGGCCAGCCGCGATGTCTGGCTGCGACCCGGCGACGTGCTGGGATCGGGCACGGTGGGCACCGGCTGCATCCTGGAACTGCGGCCTGAAACCGTGGGCGGCTGGCTCAAGCCGGGCGACGTGGTCGAGATGGAGATCAGCGGCCTGGGCACGCTCCGCAACACCGTGATACCCCGTGGCAGCGGAGAGCGCGGCGATGAGTAGCGCTGTCGAACTGCTGACCACTCTGTACGAGTATAGCGCCTGGGCACGCACCCGGCTGCTGGACGCGGCCAGTTCACTGGACCCGGATCAACTCCACACCGCCGTGCCAGGCGTGTATGGATCGATCCACGACACGCTGACCCACATGGCGGCGTCGCAGTGGATGTGGTTGGAGCGCATCCAGGGCCGTTCGCCCCACCAGCCGCCCGCTGGTGCAGATTTTGCCGATCTGAAAGCGTTACGCGCCTGGTGGGACACGCAGCAGGCGGCGAGCCTGGACTATCTCCACGGACTACGCGACGAGGATTTGGATCGGACGATCCAGTACACAAGCTTGGACGGGAAGCTGTACACCCGGCAGGTGTGGCACGCCCTGATGCAAGTCGTCAACCACCAGACCGAACACCGCAGCCAGATCGCGACCATGCTCACCCATTATGGGGTGGACGCCCCTCCCACCGATCTGGTCGTCTTTTTACGGCCCACATAGCGGAGCAATTAGAAATTAAGAATTAGAAAGTAAGAAGTAAGAAGCGAGCCGCCCGATTGGGCTTTAAGCCTTTACTTTTTAATTTTTAGTTCTTAATTCTTAATTTCCCAGTAGAGAGGAACATGCCGTATGGCCGATGTGATCATCGTCAGCAGGATTTCGGTGATGTATGGCCGCAATCCGATCTTTGAGAACGTGATGGCCCAGAACTATCGCTTCCTCAAAGATCAGCCCGGCTTCAAAGGCGCGATCTTGCAGCGGGCAAAGAACATCAGCGGGGTCTACCTGCACTATGCCCGGTGGGAGAGCCTGGAAGCCGCCACTGCCGCTGGCAGGCAGGACGTCTCGCGCCAGCTCGTCCAGCAATTGCCCCTGGCCGATTCGTTCGAGCCGGAAGTCTACGAGCTGGTCTTCGACACCGACCACCTGCCGGACAAGCCCGCCGAGGAACCACCCCCGACCCTGACGTCCTTTCGCTTCTGAGCCAGGGTGTAGGTGCCCGCCTGCCCCGGCGCTAGAAAGACCGGTATGGCTCGTCTTGTGGATGCCTCGCCCCGGTGCCCGGCGTGCGGGGCCGCCAACGTCGCCCATGCCACGTTCTGCCTGGAATGTGGCGAGCCGCTGGATGGGACGCCCCTGGCACGCGGGACCGGTGGGGCCGAATGGGCCGCGCCGCCCCGGCGCGGCGCGCTCGTCCGGCAACTGGCCCGGCGCGGGGAGTTGTGGCTGGGAGCCGCCTTGATCCTCGGCGTGCTCGGATTTGCCCTGTTCGATTGGCAGCACCAGGAAGAACAGGCCGCCCTCTACCACACGGGCGACACCGCCGCCGCGCTCCGCCACTGGACCGCCGCCCATACGGCCTTCGCCAGGCTGGGCGACTACCGGGATGCCGCCATCCGCGCCACTGAAGCCGCCACCCAGATCGGGCGGCGCGATGCGAGTTATCAGGCCGCTGGCGAAGCCCTCCACAACAACGATTTCATCACCGCTTATAGCGCCCTCAGCCAGACCGTCGCCATCGAACCAGACTACATTGATGCGCCCGCCCTGCTCGCTCAGGCCCGGCGCGCGGTCATCGGGGGTGCCCTGACCGATACGGTCTACCGGCGGGTGAGCGGCGGCAAGCCGGGCCTCTATCTGCACCAGGCGAACGGGAGCGAATGGGGCCTGCCCGGCAGCGATGCCCAGAGCCGCATCTGGACCGCCACCGCCGATGGGCGCATTGTCTACGACGGCCCCACCGGCCCGGCCATGCTGACCAGCCCTGCGCCAACCCCCACGGGCGACGATTGGGATCGGCGCTTGCAGGGCGGGCGGCAACTCTGGCTGGTGACGAGCGGATCGGCGGCACCCCCGCAGCCACTCTCGCGCACCTTTGGCCTGGGCGGTGGGCTGGTGGTGGGACAAGACGGCGTCTGGTGGTTCGACCCGATCGCATCCGGCCAGGACGACACCCACGGCTATGATGTGCGTGGACAACCCCTGCGGCTGCTAGCCTATTACACCCTCCCGGCGCTCCATGCCAACGACGCCGCCCTGGCCGATAACACCTACTTCCTGCTGGACATGGACCCGGCGGGGGGGCGGCTGCTGATCGGGCATTACACCTGGGACGACCGTAAACAGACGGTGCTCTATGTGGCCGGGCCGACGGGCGGCACGATCCAAACGCTGGCGCTGGTGGCCGGAATTGTGAACACGGCCCACTTCAGCCCCAACGGGCAATATGTGCTCTACAGCGCCGAGATGCCTGCGGCGGTGCCCGGCCAGTTGCGCCAGGAACTGGTCGCCATTGACGACACCAACCCCGCTCACCCGGCGCAAGTGCTGGCGCGAATGACCCCGGACAGTATTGGGCTGAGTGACCGATCGTTGCGGGGCACGTTCGTGCCGGGACCGGGACCACCCCGTGTGCTCATCCGCCGCCAGGACGGGGCCACCAGCCGCCTGAGCATACGCAACCTGCACAACGATGTCGAGACGACGCTGCTGGAGGACATGGGGGCACTGCCGAACGTCTGGCTCCCCGCCGATGGGCAAAACCTGCTCCTCTGGCAGCAGCCCCCCGGCAGCGATCCCCATCTGGTGATCCAGCCGCTCAACCCGCGCCAACCGGCCATCACCCTGGCCCCCTTCACGCCCACGATCTCCACCATCTCGACCTTTGTAGAGGTGGCCCTCACCGGCGACAGCGTCTTCTACACCGTGCAGCAACTCGACACAACGCTCCCGGACCAGATCGCCATGTTGTGGGGGGAATCGGTCAGCGTATACGGGGCAACGGTGAAGACGCGGGCCACCCCCGCAGTGCCGTTGTGCCAGAGGCCGCTCCAGCCAGACGGCGACACTCTCCTCCAGCCACTGGCGGCGGGGCTGGCCGCTTGCGTCTCATCGGACAACCGCCTGCGCCTGTTGACGCCCGATGGGGAGACCGCCATCCCTGCGCTCGACGGGGTGGACGCCCTCTGGCCGCTGCGCCAGACAATGTGGTTCTGGCAACCGTAACGCCCGCGCAGCATCCGACAGAAAGGTTCCCCATGATCACCGCGCCGGAAACGCGCCGCTGTCCCACCTGTGGCACCGCCAACAAAGCGTTCGCCACCTTCTGCTATGAGTGCGGCGAGCCGCTGGACGAGGAACTGCTAGAGGGTGGGGCGGTCCCGGCAGGCAGCACCCCCCGGCAGTTCCGGCGCTGGGAGGTGGTGGCCGCGTTGACGCTGATCGTGGGGGTGCTGGGGTTCGCCCTGGTGGACTGGGGGCAACGAGAAGCGCAGGCACAGGTGTACCGCACGGGCATCGCGGCGATCAGCGCGCAGCACTGGGACGCGGCGGCTGCCGCTTTCGGCGGGCTGGGCACCTACCGCGACGCGGCCCAGCGGCGCGACGAGGCAGCGAAGGCGATCCTGATCCGCGACACCACCTATATCGCCGGGAACGAAGCCGCCGCCGCGCACGACTGGATCACCGCCTATAAGGCGCTCAGCCAGACCGTCGCCATCGAGCCGGGCTATCGCAACACCCAGGCATTATATGACACTGCCGTCCGTGAAGCCCCGCTCCAGGCGCTGGCGAACACGATTGTCCGGCGGGTCAGTGGCGGCCCGCCCGGCCTGTACCTGCGCCGGGCCGACGGCAGCGAGTGGCGGCTGGCGGGCAGCGACGCGCAGAGCGTGGTCTGGACCGCCGATGCCCGCACCGGGCGCATCCTCTATGATAGCCCGAACCCGCCCGGCACGCCCCTGGTGCCCCCGGTCGGCGCGCCGCCGGGTTACTCCATGATCCGGCAGTTACCCGCCGGGCGGCGCTTGCAGGTGGCCGATGGTGGGCAGCCCGATCTGCCCCCGGTGGTCCTGCCGCCCCAGTTTGGCGGCGGGGGCTATGTGTTGCTGGGGGCGCAGGGAGTCTGGAGCCTCGATCTGGGGCTGATCGGGGTGAGCCAGGGGTGGCAATATGCCCAACCGACGGTGGGAATGCTCCTCAACGGGATGAATTATTACGAGTTCGCATCGGGGGTGGTCAGCGCCAGCACCCTGGCCGGGTCAGACACCTTTCTGCTCCACCTGGACCCCACCGGGCAACAACTCTTGCTGGGCCAGTATGACCCTGCCGGAGTGACCGAGCCGCACACCCGGCTCTACCGGCTGACCGACAGCACCGCCACCCTGATCGGCACGATCGACGGGGTGGTGGAGGAGGCGGAGCTAGATCCCACCGGAAAAGCCCTCCTGTACAGCGTGAACATCCGCAATACCCTCACCCAGGATCGGCGGGTCGCGCTGATCTGGCAAGACCTGTCGCAGCCGGAGACAGCGGCGCGGCTAATTCTCACCAAACCGTTCCTGGGCCAGCCCGCTCAGACCGATCTCCCCGTCGGATGGCTGGTGACGGGGACACCGCCGCGCGTGCTGGTCCGGCTCAGCACCACCGCCGAGACCTCTCTGATCTTGCACGACGTGTTGCAGGGCACGGACACCACCGTCTGGGAGCCATCCGGCCAGGCCAATCTATCACACTACTGGCTCGCCCCTGACGGCAAGACGCTCTTTGTCGAAGAACGGAGCACAGGCGACGACAAGACCAGTACCCTGGTGGTGCAACCGCTGGACCCGGTCGCCCCTCCGACCCGACTGGCGATGCCGGTCAAGGACGCGACAAGCTACCCGATAGTGCTGGACGCTCTAAAAAGCGGGACGCGGGTAGTGGTGCGGGTTCTATACCAACCCCAGCAGAATAACGATGGCCCGGTGCAGACGTATGACGAGGGGCTTTATAGCATCGCGCTGAACAGTGGGCGATCTGTTGCGGTCTCGCTCGGCACACAGCCGATCGCGATCACCGACATCCTGCAAGGCGTGGCCCCGCAACTGCCGGTGCTGCCCAGCGGGGTCAGCGGCTATCGCTGTTCCAGCGGCTTCCGGCTGCGGACTCTGGACGGGCAGGCGACCCTGCCGCTGGTGCCCGGCCTGAACGCGATCTGGACCTTCGCGCCGTCCCAGAGTCCGCTGTTGTGGAACCGCTAACCCCGGCGTTAGCGGGGCGGGACCGGGCTGGGCACCCCGTCCTGTGGCGTATGCGGGCGGCGGGCGGCGCGGACGGCCCGCGCGGCGAGGGCCGCCACCCGGCCCGTGAAGATGATCCGGTGGTGGGGATAGAGGCCGTACCAGTAGAGCAGCCCGGCCCGGCCCCGCGCTTGGAAATAGGCCGTCTGGCTGAGGAGCGTCTTGCCGCCGGGAGCTGGTTCGGCGCAAAACTCCAACCAGCCCACGCCGGGCAGCTTCATCTCGGCCCGCAGGCGGACCATGTGGCCGCGCTCCACCTGCTCCACCCGCCACCAGTCGAGCGCATCGCCGGGCAAGAGATCGTTCGGGTCGCGCCGCCCGCCGATGCCGCTGAACACCCGGTAGACTGTGGCCGGGTCGGCGGCGACCTGCATCTCGCGCCGCTCGATCAAGAGGCCCTCTACGCTGTGGAGGGTGGTCTGGCCCGCGCCGGGCTGCGGGCCATAGGCGCTGGCCCAACTGGTCTCGACGGTGTTGAGGGTCAACTGATCCACCGCCAGGCGCACCGCCTCCCGGTAGGGCATCGGCCTGATCTGGGGAAAGATCGTGCGGGCCGACGGATCGCGCACGACGACCGGGCTGCGTAGCCCCTCGATCAGCGGGCGGGCATAGGACGAGGGGATCGGCGTGACCAGGCCGACCCACAACGATGACAGGTGCGGGGTCAGCACGGGAACGCGGATCATCAGCCGCCGCAGCTTCCGCACCGTGGCATAGATGGTCATCATCGTGCCGTAGGTCAGCACGTCGGCCCCGCCGATCTCGATGATTTGCCCGGTGGAGCGCGGTTCTTCGGGTGCGGCCATCAGGTATTCCAGCAGGTTGCGGATGCCGATGGGCTGGCAGGGCGTGTCCACCCAGCGCGGGCAGATCATGATCGGGACGCGCTCGGTCAGGTAGCGGATCATCTCGAACGACATGCTGCCGGCACCGACGATCACCGCCGCGCGGAACTCGGTCACCGGCACCCCGCCCTCGCGCAAGATCTGCCCTACTTCCTGGCGGCTCTGGAGATGGTGCGACAGGTCTTCGCGCCCTAGCCCGCCCAGGTAGATGATCCGCCCCACCCCGGCGGCTCTGGCAGCGGCGGCGAAGTTGGCGGCGGCAACCCGGTCGCGTTCCTCAAAGCCTGCCGCGCCCTCGGCCATCGAATGGACCAGGTAATAGGCGATGTCCACCCCGGCCAGGGCCGGGCCGAGCGTGTCGGGCTGGAACATGTCGCCGGCCATGATCTCCACGCCGGGCCAGGATCGCCCCGCCAGTCGCGCCGGATCGCGGGTCAGGCAGCGCACCTGATAGCCCGCCGCCAACAGCCGGGGCACCAACCGGCCCCCGACATAGCCCGTCGCTCCGGTAACCAGAATAGTCTTGCTCATCGCGTCACCCGCCCAAAGACCAGGCTGACATTAATGCCGCCGAAGCCAAACGAATTGCTGAGGATGGTACTGACTCGCTGTTCACGCCCACTGCCGGTGATGAACGGCAGGTCGCATTCTGGGTCGGGGTGGTCGATGTTAATGCACGGCGGGAGCCAGCCGCGATCCAGGCTCAGCGCGCAGGAAATCGCCTCCCAGGCCCCGCTGGTGCCCAGCGCGTGGCCGTGCATCCCCTTCGTGCCGCTGATCGGCACCCGGTCGGCGTGCGCCCCGAACACCTGGCGGATCGCCTGCGTCTCGGTCTTGTCGTTCAGCGGGGTCGCGCTACCGTGAGCATTGATGTACTCGATGGCGTCCGGCGCGCAGTCAGCGTCGGCCAGCGCGCCGCGCATCGCCCGCACGGCCTGCGCGCCGGAGGGCAACGGCGCGGTCATGTGGTGGGCGTCGTTGGTGGTGGCATAGCCCAGCACCTCGCAATAGATCGGGGCACCCCGGCGCACGGCGTGTTCCATATCCTCCAGCACCAGCACCCCGGCCCCCTCGGACATGACAAAGCCGTCGCGCTCCCGGTCAAACGGGCGGCTGGCCTTCGCCGGCTCGTCGTTGTGGTAGGAGATGGCGCGGATAATCGAGAACGCGCCGAAGATGAGCGGTTGCAGCGGCGCTTCGGCCCCTCCGGCGAGCATCACCTGCGCCTCGCCCCGCCGGATCAGCCGGAACGCCTCGCCCAGCGCAAACGCGCCCGACGCGCACGAGTTGGCGTTGGTCATGTTCGGCCCGTTCAGCCCCAGGTCAATCGCCACATTACACGACGCCGCCGAGCCGAACACGGTCAGCGCCAGGATCGGGTCCACCCCCCGGATGCCCGCGCCTTGCTGGTAGATGCGGTGCTGCTCCTCGGCAAAGCCCAACCCGGCCAGCGCGCTGCCCAGATAGACCCCCACGCTGTCACGGTCCAGCGTGTCGGCGGTCAGGTTGGCATCGGCCATCGCCTGCATAGCGGCGACGACCGCGAACTGGGAATAGCGGTCGAGCTTGCGCGCCCGGCGCGGGTCTATATGGGTCGTCGGGTCGAAATCGTTAACCTGGGCAGCGACCTGGGACCGGAAAGGGCCGGGGTCGAAGCGGGTGATCGCCTGAACCGCCGATTGGGCGCGGCGCAACCCGGCCCAAAATCCCTCGCGTTCCGACCCGATCGGGCTGATCACTCCCAGCCCGGTCACCACCACCCGGCGGCCCCTGGCCCGCGTCCACTCTCCTGCGGCGTCTGTCATGTCTGCTCCCTGGCTTTCTAGCTCGCTGACTGCTCTGCTATCCAATAGTACACGCCTGAACGCCATCTGGACGCGTTGACGAGTGGTTGGGGGTTAGTGGCGCGTGATGCGTGATGCGTGATGCGTGATGCGTGATGCGTGATGCGTGATGCGTGATGCGTGATGCGTGAAACAGTAGAATTACTGACCACCGACCACCGATCACTCGCTGCTCGCTGCTCGTTGCGCGGCCTCGGCGGTGACTTTCACGCAGCGCAGGGTCAGGCCCGCGATATAGCCAACGAAGCCCTCGCCAATGACCCGCTGGGCGGCCCACCCGCTCAACGGTCCCCAGTGGGGGCGGAAGTCGTGAGTGATCCGCACGAGGACGCCGTCGGGGGTCGGCTCCATCGTCCATTCGACCCACATGCCCCGCGTGACCCCGCGCACATGGCGGTAGGTGATCCGGTACTCGGCGGGGAATAGCTCCTGTACGGCGGTCCAACGCACCGGGAAGCCGTCGCGGCGGGCGGCCATCTCGGCCCGGCGGCGCAGCCCGTCGCGGCTCTGCCCCGCCAACCGCACCCAGCGATAGTGCGGCAAGAACAACGGCCACCGCTCGATCTCGGCTGCCAGCGGGTAGATGATCGCCCGGTCGGCGCGGATCAGGATTTCGTTCGCGGTATAGATAGGGGTACTCCTTCGGTTGCTAGGGGTCGGGGGCCAGGGGTCAGGGGTCAGTTGTATCGTTCGTAACAGATCCCCCACCCCCCGCCCCTGACCCCCCTCGTTATCGTCCATCGATACAAACACGGTAGATCGTTG
>JBBSAN010000142.1:0-11641 GCA_038252265.1 Chloroflexia bacterium | reverse complement strand
CGGGCAAGTGTTCATCAGCCCCCGGATCGCCCAGCGCGAGCAGGGCGGGCGGTGTGGGCAAGCCCGCCGCAATAGCCGCCAGCTTGGCCCCATCGTGCCCTGCCGCCAGCGTCACAATCCGGTAGCGCGGGGCCAGATGCGCCAGCACCTCCAGCGTCGAGGTACCAATCGATCCGGTACAGCCCAGCAGGGCGATCCCGATCGGCTTTTCATCGTTCATTGTGTATAGCCACCTGTCAAAAAGTACGGCACTCTCTATTATACCAAATGGGGGTATAGACCGAAATAGGAGGGTAACCGCCGCGAGAAGAATCCGGGGGTCAACGCGCCGGAGGGAAGAACGTCAGCGCAAGCAAGACCAGCGGCGCGGCGAAGACCAACTGTTGGTGGAGCGAGACCAGTTCGGACCGCACCGTCCCAAACCGGGTCGCGCCCGACGCGCCCGGCACCAGGCGGTCGGCTTCCTCGGCCAGCAGCAGCCCGACCACAAAGCCCAGCAGGATCTGGCTGATGCCGCCGGGGGTAGTGGTCATCACGATGGCCGTGAAGCCGACCCCGACGCCCAGCGCGTCGGGCCAGCGCCCGCCCAATCCCTGGAGCCGCACGGCCCGCCGCACGGCGCTCCAGGCTCCCAGCGCCAGCAACAGGGGCATAAGGGCGGGGATGCCGCCCACAGGCCGCCCGGCCAGGTCCATGATCGCCACCGTGCCCAGCGCGGCCCACAGCCCCGCCCGGCGGCCAACCCCCAACTGCGCGCCGACAGGGCGGTATCGTGCCCCGGCAAGAGGACGGCCAGGCTCAAGGCGACCAGCGGCGCGGCGATGGTCCCGGCCACCAGCAGGTTCCCGGTCCACAGGATCGGCCCGGCCACGCCGCCATAGATGATCAGCCCGACCAGCAGCCGCAGGGGCGCAGCCACCCCTCCTGCGGAGGCAGTGGGTTGAACCGGCCCTGGGGGAACAACGGCGGATGGGGGCGCGGGGGGGGATACGCGGTCGGGGGGTTCGGCGGCGGGTACGGCACTCGCCAGGGCCAGCACCAGCGCGGCCAGCGCCGCCGCTCCCCACCCGAAGAGCAGTCCGGCCCGCACCGCGAGGGGCGAGAGGACGGCCACAACGAGCAGGAGCAGCAACCCCAGCCGCCAGAGCAGGGCGGTTTGCCCGGCGCGGGCTATGGCGGCGGGGGCAGGGGCGCGGGTCACGCGATCTGCTCTTCGGTCTGGCCGAACTTGCGCTTGCGGCGGCTGAAGTCGGTCAGCGCCTCGTAGAACACGTCTTTATCGAAGTCGGGCCAGAAGACGGGGGTGAACCAGAACTCGGCGTAGGCGGCCTGCCAGAGGAGATAGTTGCTCAGGCGGGCCTCACCCGCCGTGCGGATGATCAGGTCGGGGTCGGGGCAGCCGCCGGTATAAAGATGCTCCGAGATCGTCTCTTCGGTGATCGCCTCTTCGGTGATGCCCGAGGCGACGATGCGGCGCACTGCTTCGACTATCTCGGCCCGGCTGCCATAGTTGAAGGCGACCGAGAGGACCAGGCGGTCGTTATGCGCGGTGGTGCGCAGGGCGTAGTCGATGGCCGAGACCAGTTCCTGCGGCACGCCTTCCAGGCTGCCGATGTGGCGGATCTGCACCCCCTGGCGGTCCAGTTCGGGCGTTTCGCGAGCGATCACTTCGCCCATGATCCGTAAAAGGCCCTGCACCTCGGCGTCGGGCCGTCGCCAGTTCTCGGTGGAAAAGGCGTAGAGAGTCAGATAGCCGATCTCCTGCTCGACGCAGGCTTCGACAATGCGGCGGATGTTCTCGGTTCCGGCGCGGTGCCCGGCCAGCCGGGGCAACCCCCGCTGGCGCGCCCAGCGCCCGTTGCCGTCCATGATCATCGCCACATGTTGTGGGTGCGGGTGGATCACCGGGCGGGTTTCCGCCGGAGCAGGCGTCGGTAAGACAGCAGCGTCCATATTAGACCTCCATCACTTCGGACTCTTTGGCCGCTCCGATCTCCTCTGCCTCGCGAATATAGCGGTCGGTGAGCTGTTGGACCCGCTCGGACCCGCGCTTATGATCGTCTTCCGTGATCATCTTCTCGTTTTCCAGGTCCTTCAGGTCGTTCAACGCGTCGCGGCGCAGGTTGCGCAGCGCCACCCGTGTCTCTTCGACATGATGCTTGACCAGCTTCGCCAGTTCCTTGCGGCGCTGCTCGGTCGGCGCGGGCACAGCGATGCGGATGACCTTGCCGTCGTTGGTCGGGTTGAAGCCTAACTCCGATTTCTGGATCGCCTTTTCAATCGCCCCCAGCGAGTTTTTATCCCAGGGCGTCACCTGGAGCAAGCGCGGTTCCGGCGCGCTAATCCCGGCCAACTGGTTGAGCGGGGTCGCCGTGCCGTAATACTCCACGGTCAGGCGCTCGATCAGCGCCGGGCTGGCCCGCCCGGTGCGGATGGTGCCCAGCTCCCGGTGGAGGGCGTCCAGGGACTTCTTCATTTTGACTTCGGCTTCTTTGAGCACATCATCAATCATCGCTTCTGCTCCTCTGAAAACAGGGGCCGGGGGTCGGGGGTCAGGCGGCTATCGTGATTACATTACAAGACAAGACAAGGCACTCCTCACCAACCCCTGACCCCCGACTCCTGGCCCCTGATTACGCTTCCAGTACGGTTTCGACTGCGCCGACAAAGGTCCCCACCTGCTCGCCCGCGACAGCGCGCAGGATGCTGTCCGGCTGCTGCATGTCGAACACCAGCAGCGGAATCTGATTTTCCAGGCACAAGGCCAGGGCGGTGGTGTCCATCACCCGCAGGCCCAGTTCGAGGGCACGCTGGTAATGGAGCGTCTCAAACTTGCGGGCGGTGCGTTGCACCCGCGGGTCGGCAGTATAGACGCCGTCCACCTTGTTCTTGCCCATCAGGATCACTTCGGCCCCGATTTCCAGCGCGCGCAGGGCGGCGGCGGTATCGGTGCTGAAGTAGGGATTCCCGGTACCCCCGGCGAAGACGACCACCCGCCCCTTCTCCATGTGACGGATCGCCCGGCGGCGGATATATGGCTCGGCCACCTCGTTCATGGCGATGGCCGACTGGACGCGGGTGGGCACGCCGCTCTTTTCCAGGGCATCTTGCAGCGCCAGGGCGTTGAGCACCGTCGCCAGCATCCCCATATAGTCCGCACTAGCACGGTCCATGCCTTTGGTCGAGGCCGACAGCCCGCGCCAGATGTTGCCGCCCCCCACCACCACCGCCATTTGCACCCCGGTGGTGACGACATCGCGAATTTGCTCGGCCATGGTGAACACAGTCGCCGGGTCGATGCCATAGGGCGCATCGCCCATCAAGGCTTCCCCGCTCAGCTTGAGCATGACGCGGTGGTAGCCCTGTCCATCGCGGGCGGGCCAGGGCCGGTGGTGCGTGGCCCGAGTCACCGGGGTGGGCACGAAATCCGCCGAGGCGGGGGTCGCCCCGCGCAAGGACAGGCCGTCTAGCCCTGCCGCGTCGGCCAGGCTTTCCAGGTGGGCAAGGTGCTCGTTGGGGCGCGACTCGGGATCAACCATGCGGCCAGATTCTCCTCCTGCAACATGCGGACAGACAGAACAGCAGCCGGGCGGCTGCTGTTCTGGCGTCGTCTATATTACTGCGCGGTGGCCGTGGCGTCGGCGGGGGCCTCGGCTCCCGTGTCGGCGGTTCCGGCGTCCATCGCGCCGACTTCGAAGCGGACGAAGCGGCGGACGACGATGTTTTCGCGCATGACCGAGATCGCCTCTTTCACGAGGTCGGAGATGCTGCGGCGCGGGTCCTTGATGAAGGGCTGGTCGAGCAGCGCGGTGTCGTCGCTGCCGGTCGCGCCGGCGGCTGCCGCTTCTTCGGCGGTCAAGTAGCGCGGCGAGGTGGCGGCGACCTGCATGGCGATATCATGAGCCAGGGTGCGGAACTCGTTGGTGCGGGCGACAAAGTCGGTCTCGCAGTTCAGTTCCACCATGGCGGCGATGCGGCCCCCCGCATGGATATAGGTGTCGATGATCCCCTGGTTCGCCACCCGCCCCGCGACCTTGCTGGCGCGGGCCAGGCCCTTTTCGCGCAAGAGTTCGGAGGCGCGGGCCATGTTGCCCTCGGCCTCTTCGAGCGCCCGGCGGCAATCCATAATCCCCGCACCGGTCTTCTCCCGCAGTTCTTTTACTGCCGTGGCCGGAATTTCCACAGTTTCTGTCCTCCTCAAACAAAGGGCGCACGAGGTTTGAGGTTTAAGGTTTGAGGTTTGAGGTTTGAGCGACGATAACGCCTGCTCACCCCGTTCAACCATCAAAGCTCAAACCTCATGCGCCCGCAAACTTCAAACTTCAAACTTCAAAGCTCAAAGCTCAAACGTCAAACTTACGCTTCGTCATCCTCGCGGCCATAGGCGTTGCTGGCCGCGTATTCGCGGGCGGCGTCGGCTTCGGCGCGGGCGCTTTCGCGGCGCTGCTGGCCTTCGACGGCGGCACTGGCGATCAACGAAGTGACCACCCGCACGGCGCGGATCGCGTCGTCGTTCGACGGGATGACGTAGTCCACTTCGTCCGGGTCGCAGTTGGTATCGACCATGGCGATGACCGGGATGCCTAGTTTGATCGCTTCGGTGATGGCGATCCGTTCGCGGTGGGGGTCCACGATGAACACGGCATCGGGCAGTTCGCGCATCTCTTTGATCCCGCCCAGCGTGTCGTTCAGGTGGGCGATCTCTTCGCCCAGCTTCATCGCTTCCGCCTTGGGCAAGAGGTTAAACTCACCCCGGTCGCGGCGCGCTTCCAGGTCGGCCAGGTACTTCAGCCGGGCGCGCATGGTCACAAAGTTGGTCAGCATCCCGCCCAGCCAGCGCTTGTTGACATAGAACATCTCGGCCCGGTCGGCCTCTTCGCGCACGGCTTCTTGGGCCTGCTTCTTGGTGCCGACAAAGACGACTTTGCCGCCCGCCGCGACGATGTCGCTGACGTAGCGCATGGCCGTCTGGAGGCCGCCCACCGTCTGTTGCAGGTCAATGATGTGGATACCATTACGCTCGGTGAAAATATACGGGCGCATCTTCGGGTTCCAGCGCTTGGTCTGGTGCCCGAAGTGGACACCGGCTTCCAGCAGCGCCTTCATCGATACGGGCGAGCCGCCCTGGCCCCCGTCGCGCGGTTCGCGGGGGGGGCGACCTTCGGGGCGCGCCGGCTGTTCCGGACGGGGTTCCCCGCTGCCACCGGTCTGCGCCGGTAGCGTCTCAGCAGTTGTTACCACAGGGTTCTGGATCCTTTCTGTCGTTGGGTGTCATCCGCCTCCCTCATCCCGCGCCGCTACTCTCGCCGGAGCACGACAGGTGCAGTCTGGAGGCGTGTGTATTTAGAAGATCTTTCCTGGTGCCCCTGGGGACACACTAACCGCAATTATAGCACAGACTCCCCCGCCGATGCAAGGCACGATGCGCCGAGTCGGGGGTCAGAAATCCGCTTTCCATCGGGCCCTCGTCCCGAATCGGTACCACGCGACCCGCCGAGCAGGTCTGACGGGGGATCAAGGAGCCGGACTATAAGTGTTCAGAAATCAGCAATCAGCAATCAGCGGAGTGTGTGAGGCAGTCCTAGCCGGTACCCACACGCGCGCCGGTACCTTCCTTTACCCTTTACAATGAAAGCTCTGACTTCTGATTTCTGACTTCTGATTTCTGAACACTTACTGACTGCTGCTGCGCCAAGCGTGGTCCGGCCTACAGACGCGCCAGGGCGGAAGCCTGTATAATCAGCTTGACGAAACCCAAGCCTCTCCTCGCCCATGCTACGCCCCCACAGGCCACGCTTGCCGAGACCACCCCCCGCTGCGTACCCTGCGTGCGGAGCTTACGAAGGAGAACTGATGTCTGACGAGTCTGCCAACAACTGGAATGAGAAGATTATTGAGGAATTTCGGGCCAACGGTGGCAAGGTCGGCGGGATGTTCGCCGGGGCCAACTTGCTGCTCCTGACCACCACCGGGGCCAGGACGGGCCGCCGCCTGACCTCCCCGCTCATGTACAACACCGACGGAGACCGCCTGGTGGTCTTTGGCTCCAAAGGCGGTGCCCCCAGCCATCCCGCCTGGTATCACAACCTGCTCGCCAACCCGCGGGTCACGGTCGAGGTCGGCACCGAAACCTTCGAGGCGCAGGCCGTGCCCGTAACGGGGGAGGAGCGCGATCGGCTGTTCAACCAGCAGGCGGCGCAGAGTCCGCAGTTTGCCGAGTACCAGGCCAACACCCCCCGCACGATCCCCGTCATCACCCTGGAACGAGTGGGTTAGGGCGCAGCAACCCGGCGTCCGGGACGGCTGCCCGGTGAACCGGCAAAGTCGGTCGGTGCGGGCCGACTCAGGCTGTCAACCGGCGCGCCGCGAAGGTGGGCTTGAAGGTCAAAGGGGTCAGGCGAGTCGGGCGATCTCCAGAGAGGACCAAGACCCCCAAGCCCACCTTCGCGGCGCGCCGGTTGACACCTTTTATGTTCAACAGATGCGGCTTTTATCCGCATAGTTTGCGGTTCAGTGTCTTAGCTCGATGAATACGGGTCACGCCGTGGGTTATCGGCGATCACCCCCTGCCCCCGCGACGACCTGCTACAACAACGCTCCGTCCGCCCCCGCACCGGTGAGCAGGCGGCGGCGCAGGAGGGGGACGGGCGGGCCACCGTAGTCCAGCACGGCATCGTGGAACGTCCCCAGGTCGAAGGGGGTGCCGCTGGCGGCGCACTGGGCCTGGTAATCCTCCCGCAGCTTGAGCAGGGCCAGCTTGCCCAGCGTGTAGTTCAGGTATTCAGGGTTCCAGGTGCCGCGCAACGCCTCACGGTAGGCGGGCAATTCCTCGTAATAGGCGTTATCCTGGATGAACTGCGCCCCCTCGGCCAGGCTCATCCCCTGCGTGTGCATGAGGATGCTGACGATGTAGCGGCAGTTGCGGAGCAGCGCCTCGCTCAGTTGCGCCGCCCACAGCTTCGGGTCGCCCCCGCCATAGCCCTCTTCGAGCATCATCTGCTCGGTGTAGTGCGCCCAACCTTCGGTGAACGCCGTCGAATAGTAGGTCATCTGCGGGCGCGAGGTGATCCGTTTGTTGTGCAGGAAGTGGACATAGTGGCCGGGATACGCCTCGTGGATCGACACGGCGCGCAGGGTGTGGACGTTGAACTGGGTCAGCCAGCCCTCTTGCTCCTCCGGGGTCCATTCCGGTTCGGTCGGCGTCACGTAGTAGTACGCCTCGGTCGCCTTCGTCTCGAACGGGCCGGGCGAGTCCATCATCGCCGAGGCCCAGCGCATGTAGACCGGGGTCGGCTCCACCCGGCAGCGGACTTCGCTCGGCACGGTCAGGATGTGGTGATCGATCAGGTAGGTGCGGATCTCCTCCAGCATCGCCCGCGTCACCGGCACCAGTTCGTCGGAAGTGGGATGCTCGGCCCCAATGATTTTGATCACCTCCGGCACCGATTTGGTCGGATCGATCTGGCGACAGGCTTCGACCATCGCCGCCTGGTTGGCCTTCAGGTTGGCCCAGCCCACCTCCAGCACCCGCTCCAGCGGCAGATCGATCCGCTCCTTGGCCCACAGCATCCGCTCATACACCGGGCGGCCAATGGCGAACTCGTCGGATGCAGTGGCGCGCCTGGCCTGGATAAAGGCCAGGAAGCGGGCCGCCGCCTCGCGCGCTGCCCGCTTCGCCGCCTCATAGTCGGCGGGCCACGGCACGGCATCGGCAGGGGCGAGGTCGGTGGGGTTGTCTAAGCCCGCCGGGGCGAGGTCGGCGGCGGCGGCGCGAATGTCGCGATCCAATTCATCGCCCAGGTAGCTGACCATGCCGCCGAATAGTTGCTCGCCGGTTTCCAGCCAGGGCGCGGGCACCGGCCCGGCCATGTTCGCTTCGGCTGCCGCCATCGCCGCAGGCACCGCCTGTAGCTGGCGGGTCAACGCCGCCAAGCGCTCGGCCAACGGGGCATAGTTGCGCTTGATATAGTTGCCCACGTCTACGGCGGCCAGGTAGGTCAGCGGGTGGCGCTCGTGCGCCCGTAGCTGCTCCCAGTCCCACAACTCCGACTCGATGCCGAAGGCCAGCAGCGCGTGATCGTGCGCCGCGTCGGCCCCCAGCCCCGCCGGGTCAATAGCCCTCAGCCGATCCAGCTGATCATGTAGCTGGGCCACGCGCCGGGCGATGGACTCGGCGCGGTAATCGGTGATTTGCCCGTCGAATTCGTGTAGCCCCATCCATTGCGCCACGTTCGGCTGGAACGCGAACAGGCTGTCCACGATCTCCGTCGCCAGGGCTGGAAAGGTCGTCGCGCTTTCTGATTGGTCAGTCATTGGTGGTCCTCGTCCTGTGGGCAGCGCCCGATACGCTACAAAATGCTCCCGGCCCCGTCGCGCAACAGGCGGCGGCGCAAGAGCGGGATGGGCGGCGACCCGTAGCTCAGCACCGCGTCATGGAACGGGCGCGGCGCGAAGGCAGTGCCGTGCTGGGCCTGCTCGGCGGTGTAATCGTCGCGCAGCTTGAGCAGCATCAGCTTACCCAGGCAGTAGTTCAGGTAGCCCGGGTCAAACGTGCCGCGCAACGCCTCGCGGTAGGCGGGCAACTCCTCGTAGTAGGCGTTGTCCATGATAAATTGTGTGCCGTCCTTCAGGCTCATCCCCTGCGTGTGCATGAGGATGCTGACGATGTAGCGGCAGTTGCGCAAGAGCGCCTCGCCCAACTGCGCCACCCGCATTTTCACGTTGTCGTCGCCGCCGTAGCCGTGCTCGATCACCATCTGCTCGCAGTAGTGCGCCCAACCCTCGATAAAGGCATACGACCCGAACGCCTTCCGCACCCGCGACGTGACCGCCTTGCGGTGCAGGAAGTGGACATAGTGCCCCGGATACGCCTCGTGGATCGACACGTCCTGGAGCGTGAAATAGTCGAAGCGGCGCAGCCACGCCTCCTGCTGATCCGGCGTCCAGTCGGCCTCAACCGGGGTCACGTAATAGAACGCCTCGTCGGCCTGCTGCTCGAACGCGCCGGGCGAGTCCATGAAGGCGAAGCCCCAGCGCATATACGGCGGGGTCGGCGCGACCTTGCAGCGCACTTCCGACGGCACGGTGATCAGGTCCTCGGCAATGATATAGCTGCGGATCTTCTCCAGCATGTTCGCCGCGTCGGGGATCAGGCTGTCTACGGTGGGATGCTCGGCAGAGATGAGGGCGATGGCCCCCGCCGGACCCTGGCCGGGCGCGATCTGTTCGGCCAATTCCTTCAGCTTCGCCTGGTTCTCGGCCAGGTTGCGCCGTCCCACCGTCAGCACCTCCTCCACCGACAGGTCCACCATCTCGCCGCTCGCCAGCATCTTCGCATAGCTGTCGGCCCCGATGGCGAAGTCGTCGGTGGCCTGCGGCAGCCGCCCTTCGAGGAAGCGGACATAGTCCTGCACCGCCGCCACCGCCGCGCCGCGCGCCTGCTCAAAGTTCGACGGCAGCGCCCCGGCCACGTCCGGTTGCCCGGCAGCGTCCGCAGCGATCTGGATGATGCCGTCCAGTTGTTCGCTCAGGTATTGCGCCGTGCCGCCGAACATACGGATCGCCATTTCCAGCGGCGGGCGCGGCAAGGATTCGTCCAGGTTGGCCTGGGCGGTCTGGAGCACGGTGGGGATCGCTTCCAGATGGCGGGTCAGCGCCCCCAACCGTTGCGGCAACGGGGCATAGTTGCGCTTGACGTAGGTGGACACGTCCAGCGGCATCTGGTAGTTGAGAGGATTGCGGGCGTGGCCGCGAAAGTCTTCATGCCGCCACAACTCCGCCTTCAATCCGGCTCCGGCCAGCGCGTGGTCATGGGCGGCATCCTCCGGCAGCGCGGCAACATCGATCTCGGCCAGCCGCCGCAACTGGTCCCGTACCTCGCGGATGCGGCTAGCCAGCGCGTCCTGGCTGTAATCGGTCACGCGCCCATCGTACTCGTGTAAACCTTGCCGGGCGGCCATGCTGGGATGAAACTCGAAGTGGCTATCCACGATCTCGTCGGCCAGGGTGGCGAACGTCTCGTCGGCGCTCGTCGCGTTTTCGGTCGGGTCCATATAGCTCCTTTCACGAACGGGAAAGTCAGGCACTGCATTCTATCACCCCCTGCCGGGCGGCGGCAAGGGCCAGGCAACAGCCCGCTATAGCAAGGCTGTTGCAAGAGAGGCCGCTAAAAAGATTGCGGAACTGTAAACGTTTTTCCCTTACACCATCGGCAGATCGGGCTTCCTGTTTAGGCGATTTTAAATACTCGGTGCTATATTTTGTATGGATGGGATATAGCGATACCCCATCTGGAACTTATTTTATTTCCCCGTAGTGTGCTGCACCAGGAGCGATGGATCAAGTCGCCGGCTGCTACAAGTAGAGAAGGAGGTCGGACCCGTGAACTTTACAGACACCATGCTGCAATGTAAGGAATGCGACCAAGAATTTATCTGGACCGAAGGCGAGCAGCGGTTTTACGCCAAGAAGGGCCTGGTCAACCAGCCTTCCCGGTGCCTGACCTGTCGCACCAACCGGCGGCAGGCCCATCCCGACGACACCGCCGATCCGGAAACCCTCCCCCGCCAGCGGGTAGCCCACCCGGTGGTCTGCGCGGAATGCGGGCGCACCACCACGGTCCCGTTCGTGCCGCGGGGCGATCGCCCGGTCTATTGCAGCGCCTGCTTTAGCCATATGCAAGCCCCGATGCCGGTCGGTATGGCCGTCAGCGCCTGACGGTATTGACGGTGCAACCGTCAGCTCTCCCCCGTCTGACGAAGGGTGCCCCAGACGCACTGGTGGGTACCAAGCCGCCGAAGACTCCATACCGTGTTGTATAAGGCCGCGAGTGTACTCGCGGCCTTGTGCGTCTGGTTGACAGCCCCGCGTCCGGTACGGTATCATCGGGCAGAAGGAGACACCGATGACCAACACCACCCCTGCCCTCGATTCCCCCACGTCCGCCCCGCTCGCGTCTAAAATCCAAAATCCAAAATCCAAAATCCCGATTTATCCCCGCGCCCGTGGCTGGAAACAGGTGATCAAGCCGGTGGCCGTGCGGGTGATCAGCACCTTCTGGGTGGCCTGGTTCAAGTGGCGGTTGGGTGACCGGGTCACCTTCGGGCGGAACTTCGAGACGAACGGGCGGCTGGTGATCCAGGGACCGGGCCGGGTGGTGCTGGGGGATAATATCAAAGCCTGGTGCCACGCCGAGAAGAACGTGCTGATCACCTACACCCCCGACTCGCGGATCACCGTGGGCAGCGGCACCCGGCTCAACGGCGCGGGGATCATGGCTTACACCCAGATCGACATTGGCCCGCGCTGCATCCTCGGCTCGACTATCGTCTTCGACAGCGATTTCCACCCGCTCGATCCGGCCCACCGCCACGACAGCGACGCCCCGGTCTCCTGCGCGCCGATCCAGATTGGCGAGAATGTCTGGCTGGGAGGGCAGAGTGCCGTCCTCAAAGGGGTGACCGTGGGCGAAAATTCGGTGGTCGCCTTCCGTGCCGTTGCCTCCGGCGCGGTGCCGCCCAATGTCGTCGTCGCGGGCAACCCGGCAAAGATTGTCAAGCGGTTTGACGAGTAGGCAGTGGGCAGTAGGCAGTAGGCAGTGGGCAGTAGGCAGTGGGCAGTAGGCAGTAGGCAGTAGGCAGCT
>JBBSAN010000141.1:0-11679 GCA_038252265.1 Chloroflexia bacterium | reverse complement strand
GGGGCTGGCCCGGGTCCTCGAGATGCTGACCACGGCGGCGCTGCTCGCCGAGTATCAGCAGACAGAAGGCGACCTGCCGCCACCGATCCAGGCCTTGTTACAGCGTCATGGCGGCTTACCAGAGTTATGAATGGATCTCAAGCCCCCGCCTTGCCAGAAGGCAGCGGGCATGATACACTATGGTCATGCCGCACGTTGCGTTTCCGTTTACCGCCCTGGTCGGGCAGGATGAGATCAAAGATGCATTGATCCTGGCGGCGGTGAACCCGCGGGTGCAGGGGGTGTTGTTGGTGGGGCCGAAAGGCACGGGCAAGACGACCGCTGTGCGCGGGCTGGCCGATCTGCTGCCCACGCTGATCTTCGCCACCTGTGCCTACGACTGTGACCCCGCCTGGGCATTGACCGCCCCTGACCGGCTCTGTGCCGACTGCCTGGCCCGGCTGGGGCAGGGCTTGCCGATTGCCTATGAGCAGCGGCAGGCGGTGGTCGAGTTGCCGCTGAACGCCACGCTGGATGATGTGGTCGGCGGGGCCAGCGCCCGGCTCAGCCTGGAACAGCAGCGCCTGCGCTTTGAGCCGGGGATTCTCGCCCACGCGCATCGCAATATCCTCTACATTGACGAGATCAACCTGCTGCCCGAAGAGGTGATCGATGCGATCCTCGACGCGGCGGCGACCGGCTATTGCGTGGTGCGCCGGGGGCGGCTCTCGACCAGCTACCCGGCGCGGTTCGTGCTGATCGGCTCGATGAACCCGGAAATGGGCTGGCTGCGCCCGCAGATCATCGACCGGATCGGTCTGCGCGTCTTCGTGGAGCCGCTGGCGCAGGGCGCGGAGCGGCTGGCCCTGACCCGGTTGGTGCGAACCTACCAGGATGACGCCGAAACGCTGGCCGGGCAATACGCCGGGCCGACCGCGGCGGCAGCCGCCAGCATCGCCCGCGCCCGCCTCCTGCTGCCCCAGGTCGGCATCGATCCCGCCGCCGAAGAAGCGGCCATCCAACTGATCATGGCGCTGGAGATCGAGTCGCACCGCACCGAAATTGTGCTGTTCGAGACGGCGCGGGCCTATGCTGCTGTGGACGAGCGGACGACGGTGACCACGGACGACATTCTGACGGTGGCCCCCCTGGTATTGCGGCAGCGGCGCAGCAGCCCGCAACTGGCGTTGATCCGCCAGATGAAAGAAGAAGAAGTGCAGATTCAGGCGGCTATCGAGACGATCCGGCAGCAGGCGGCGCGGCCCAAACGGCGGCGCAGCCCCCGCCCGACCCCGCCGCCCCAGAACGGCACGACCCCCACCCTCCCATCTATCCCGCCGCAGGACGTGCATGGACCGAGTCATTAGACCCACCCCGCCCCCTTCCTTCATCGATCAAGTTCGCGCCGCCGGGCAAGACATGAGCACCGTCCTCTCCCCAGGCCGGATCGCCGTGCTGATCACCCTGGTCGGAGCACTGCTGCGCTTCTACCGCTATACCGCCCTCAGCCTCTGGTTTGACGAGGGCGGCACGATCTGGTTCGCCCGCCTACCGTGGGCCAACGTGCTGGGCATGGGACCGACCTACGATACCCACCCGCCCGGCTACAACGTGCTGATCAAGCTGATCTCCCTGGTGATCCCCGAACTGATCGCCGGGCGGTTGCTGAGCGTGGTCGCCGGGACGCTGACGATCCCCGTGCTCTATGCCCTGGCGCGGCGATTGCTACCGGCCCCGGCGGCGCTCGTCGCCAGTGGCGTGCTGGCTCTCTCCCCGGTCCACCTCTGGTACTCGCAAGAAGCGCGGCAATACGCGCTGATGACCCTCCTGGTCGCCCTGTCCTACCTAGCGCTGGTCCTCTTCCACCAGACGTTAGCCCGGCGCTGGGCGGTGCTCTATGCCGTGGCGACGCTAGCCGCGATCTACTCCGAGTATAGCGCGGCCTTCGCCCTGGCCGGGCAACTGCTGATCCTGGCCTACCTGGCGCGGGTCCACCGACGGCGGGCCATGCCACTAGGGATCGCGGCCCTGGCGGTGGTGATCGGCTTCTTGCCCTGGTTGGCGCAGTTGCTCGGCACCCTGGGCCGCATGGGCCAGGAACGCGCCCCCGAATTGGGGGCGACGCCCGACCAGATCCGGGCGGTCCTGCTCTCGCTGACCGGTGTGGGGGGGTATGGCCGCTATTATCTGGGCAGCGAAACGACGCCGTGGGAAAGCTGGCCCGCTTGGCAAGGGGTGTTCGTCGTCGGGCTGCTGCTGGCGGCGGGGCTGGGTGTGTTCGCCCTGCTGCGCCAACCCACCCTGACCAAGCTGGTGGTTGCCGCGCTAGCGCTGGGCACGCTGCTGGTGGGGGCAGGGGTCAGCCTGGTCTGGCCGGGCTTTGCCGAGCGCACGACCCTGCCGACGGTCCTGGGATGGGCGCTGCTGGTGGGCGCGGCGGTGGCGATGCCGTTGCCCCGCCCGGTGCGGCTCCTGCGCTATGCCGGGGTGGCCGTCGTGCTGCTGATCGCGTCGGCGACCGTCGCCACGCTCTACCGGGGGGCGGACAAAGAACACTGGCGCGACCTGGCCGCCGCCACCGCCGAGGCCGCCCAAACGGGCAAGCCCATCGCCACCTACCACCCGTTCACGCCCACGCTGATCAACCTCTACCAGCCCGGCACACTGCCCGACGAGCAAACCGGCCTGATCCAGCAGGGCGGCCTGCTCCCCGCCTTCACCCAACCCGGCAAGCAGGCGACCGATGCCCTCTGGCTGGCCTCGATCGAGCTAGATGGGATCGATCAGGTGCGAACCCAACTGGCCGGGCGGGGCTACCAGCAACTCTTGCACACCAATTACGGCACACAACAGTGGCACCCGCTGGCGCTGGACCTCTACGCGCAGCCCGGTGCCCGCCTGGGCACCGAGATCCCGGTCAACGGCGAGTTCACGGGCACCGGGGCCACGATCACCGGGTGGAGCCTGCCCCCTGCCGGGGCCACGGTACAGCCCGGCGCTGCCGGAAGCCGCGAACTGCGCTTCACCAACGGCGGCGCGGGGGAATTGCAGATGACTGCCACCACACCGGGGCAGCCGGGCAACCTTTATCTGCTCGACTTTGAGGTAAAATCGCAGCTTCAGACCGGGCGGGTGCGGAGCTTCCTGATCTGCGCGACCACACTCAGCGGCTGGACGCTGGTGGCCCCCAACGCCGAGGGCGCGTCGGTGCCCAACGACGGAGCCTGGCACACCGTGACCATCCCGGCCCAGTGCCCGGCCACGACCACGACCCTGATCCTCGATTTGCGCAACGCCGGGCAGGGCGATACCACCTTCCGCAATGTGCGGTTGCAAGTGTTAGAAGTCAAAAAGTAACCGGCAACCACCGGCCCCTGGTTGTTAAGGCGCTACCGGCTCATGGACCACGCGATCACGCCCCGCTCCCCGTCGCGGCTCCCGGCGCAGGCCGTCGGGCGGGTGATGCTGCGCCTGCTCGCACCGGGCCGGATCGCCCTGGTGCTCACGCTGCTGGGCGGGTTGCTGCGCTTCTATCGTTATACGGCGCTGAACCTCTGGGTAGACGAGGGCCTGACCGTCGAGTTTGCCCGCCTGCCCTGGCCGACCGTGCTGGGGCTGCACGGGGCCTATGAAACCCACCCCCCGCTCTACTTTGCGCTGGTCAAGGCGGTGACGCTGGTCGCCCCGGAGTTGATCGCGGGCCGCCTGCTGAGCGTTCTCGCCGGGACCGCCACGATCCTGCTGGTCTATGCGCTGGGCAGCCGCTTGATCCACCCGTGGGCCGGGGTGGTGATGAGCGCGGTCCTCACCGTGGCCCCGCTCCACATCTGGTACTCGCAGGAAGCCCGGCCCTATGCCCTGCTGGGATTGCTGGTCGGGCTGTCCTACCTGGCGCTGGCCGCCTTCCACCACGATCCCCGGCGGCGCTGGGCCGTCCTCTACGGCCTGAGCGTGCTCCTGGCGCTCTACACCGAATACAGCGCGGTCTATGCCCTGCTGGGGCAACTGGTGGTGCTGGCGCACCTGACGCGGGTGCATGGGCGGGCGGCGCGGGTCTTATGGGGGGCGGGCGCGCTGGCGGCACTGGGGTTCCTGCCCTGGGTGCCCCAACTGCTGACCACGGTCGAGCAATCGAGCGCACAGTGGGCGGGCTACCTGAATGTGACCCCCGACAAGGTCGGCACCTCGGTGTTGTCGGTCATCGGTGTGGCCGGGGCGGGCAGCTATTTCGGCTCCCAGGAGTTGACCCCGTGGGAACGCTGGCCCGCCTGGCAGGGGGCGATATTGCTGCTGGTCGGGGGTGCGGGGGTGATCGGGGCGGTGGCCCTGGTCCGGCGGGCGGCCCTGGCCCCCCTGGTCGCCGGGAGCCTGTTCCTGGGCACGGTCGCCGTCGCCGTCTGGATCAGCGTCGTGCGGCCCGGCTATGCCGAGCGGACGGTGCTGGCGGCGGTCCTGGGCTGGGGGGTCCTGCTGGGGGGCGGTGCCGTTCGTGCGCGGCCCCCGCCTGCTGCGGCTCCTCGGCGTGGGCTGTCTGCTGGGCGTGCTGGCGCTCTCGCTGCTCTCCCTGGGATCGATCTACGGGGGCGGCGAAAAGCAGCATTGGGACGAACTGGCGGCAGCCACTGCCGAGGCCGCTACGCTGGGCAGCCCGGTGCTGACCTACCCTGCGGTTTCCGGCACCCTGATCGACCTCTATACCCCCCGGCCTGCCGGGGCGCAGTATTTCTCCATCGCCGATTGGAGCGGGCCGCCCCCCGAAGCCGGGCCAGCGGCCAACCCGGCCCACAGCCTCTGGCTGGCCTATGTGGACGGCGTGGGCGGGCTGGCCGCGTTGCAACAGCAGATCACCGGGCAGGGGTACACGCGCATCCTGCACCAGTTCTACCCCTACCCGCTCTACCTGGACCTCTATGCGCTGCCCGATGCCCGGCTGGGCCAGGAGCTAGCGGTCAATGGCGAGTTCCAGGGGGGGGATGTGCAGAGCCTGGGCTGGCAAGTCCCGCCGCAAGGGGCGCACCTGGGGCCGGGGACGGACGGGGGGCAGGAATTAACCCTCACCAACGAGGGAACGGGCGAGGCGCAAGCAACCACGAGTGCCGCGATCCAACCCGATCACTTTTATATACTCGGGTTCGAGGCGCGGGCCGGGTTGCAGGCGGGGCGGATGCGGAGCTTCTTGATCTGTGCGACCGCCGCCAACGGTTGGACGCGCATCGCCCCCGACGAAGCGGGCGCGACCGTGCCCAACGATGGAGCCTGGCACCCGGTCACCATCGCCGTGCAGTGCCCCGCCGGGAGCACCAAGCTCCTGCTCGACCTGCGCAACGCCGGGTACGGCGCGGTCTCCTTCCGCCACGCCCATTTACAGGATATGGCAGTTAGAAAATAGAAATTAGAAGTCAGAAGTCAGAAGTCAGATACTCTATGTAGCTCTGACAAAGAACAACTGATAACTGATGCGTACCCTCTGATTTCTAATCTCTAATCTCTAATTTCTAATTTCTACTTGCGGCGCAACAGGTGGGTGACGAGGGCGAAAACGAGGCCGAGGGCAGCCCCCAGCGCGGCAGCCTGCGGGGTGCCCAGCAGAATGCGCGAGTCCTCGGCCACCTCGGCGCGGCCTGCGAGCAGGATGCCGACGATGCTGCGCCGCAGGGTGGCCTGCCCGGTCGCCAGGATCGCCCCGCCCCCGTTCCGTACCTGGAGTTCGTCCCCCGCCACCAGGATCATGCCGCCGCCGTTGGTGACTGACAGGCGGTTCCCGGCCAGGAAGGTCGTGCCGCCCCCGTTCCGCAGATCCAGATTGTTCCCGGCCAGGGCCAGCCCCACGCCCCCGGCGGTCATTGACGCATGGTCCGACGCCAGCATTACGCCCAGCGCGCCGTTCCGCATCGTCACCTCTGTGCCTTGCGCCACACCCATCAAGCCGTTACGGTACCGGATCGGCCCGGTTTGCTCCTCAGCCATGTGCGATCCCCGCGCCTTTCCACGTAACTTGCTTATTGCTGAAACGCGCTCACAATCGCCCCTAATAGCGCCGCTTCCTCGCCCGGCAGCACGGTGCGCGGATCGAAGAGGAGCACATCACGGTCCACCCGCGCCACCACCGCCGGGGTGCCGCACCGCAGCAACGCCGCCAGGCGGCTGGCCCTGCCGCCGGAGGAGGCCGGGCCAGCCGCATCCTCATCCAGTTCGGCAGGGGCGGCAGTCACGGGCGCGACCAGGCCAGACGCGCCATCGGGGGTAAGGGCTAGTAAGCAGGTGGGGAGGGTTTCGCCGGGCAGCGAGCCGCCGCCGACCGCACTGCGTCCCGGCACCACCGACGCGGGCACCCCCTGGGCGCGCAACGCCGTCGCCCAGCCGCTCGCCCGGCGTTCCAGATCGGCGGGCACGGCGCTGATCATCTGCCAGACGGGAACCTCGGCGGCGGCCTCGCCCTTAAGGTAATGGAGCAGGGTCGCTTCCAGCCCGGCCAGGGTCACTTTGTCCACCCGCAGGGCGCGGGCCAGGGGATGGCGGCGCAGGCGCTCGATCCAGGCCGCTTTGCCGACGATGAGCCCCGCCTGTGGCCCGCCCAGCAGTTTGTCCCCGCTGAAGCAGACCAGATCGGCCCCCGCCGCCACGCTCTCCTGCACCAGCGGCTCGGCAGCCAGCCCATAGGGCGCGGTGGAGAGCAGCGCCCCGCTGCCCACATCGTCCACCATCCACAACCCTCGCGCATGGGCCAGCGCAGCCAGTTCGTCCACCGCCACACTCGTGGTGAAGCCGATCACCCGGAAGTTGCTGGCGTGGACGCGCAAAAATCCGGCGGTCTGGAGGGTGATCGCCGCGTCATAGTCGCGGCCATAGGTGCGGTTGGTCGTACCTACCTCGACCAGCATAGCCCCGCTCTGGCGCATAATGTCGGGGATGCGAAAGCCGCCGCCGATCTCGACCGCCTGCCCCCGCGACAGGACCACCTCACGGCCCCCGGCCAGCGTGCTCAGGATCAAGACCAGTGCCGCCGCTGCGTTGTTCACCACCAGCCCGGCCTCGGCCCCCGTCAGCCGGGCCAGCAAGGGGGCGGCGTGGCTGTAGCGCGAGCCGCGCACCCCGGCGTCGAGATCATATTCGAGGTTGCTGTAGCCCGTCGCCGCCGCCATTGCCACCTGCGCGGCCCGGCTGAGGGGGGCGCGGCCCAGGTTGGTGTGGATGATCACCCCGCTGGCATTGATCACCGGGCGCAAGCTCGGCTGCGTCACCAGCGCCAGCCGGGTCGCCACTTCCGCCGCCAGCGCCTCCGGCGTGGGAGCCGCCGCCCCCCCCGCAATCGCCGCCCGCGCTCCGGCCAGCACTTCGCGGGCCACCTCAACCAACAACCCGGCAGGTAATGTTGCCCGCTCGCTATCCAGCGCCGGATGCCCGATCAGCCGGTCCACCGCCGGTAGCTGCCGGTAGCCCGCCTGCGCCCCGATCTCGTCCGCCACGCCCATGCCCTCCCCTCGTGTTAGCCGGATTGTAACACAGGCGCGGCAAGGGGGTCAAACGAATGCGGAATGCGGAATGCGGAGTGCGGAATGATGCACGAAGTATTGCGTATTGTTCGTTCCCGTCCTGATCCCTGATCCCTCGTCACTGACCCCTGACCCCTGAACCCTGACCCCTCGTCACTGTACCATAGTCAGGCCGAAATAGGCCAGCCAGGAGAGGACGGCACAGATCGGGATGGTGACGATCCAGGCCTGCATGATGCGGCCCGCCACGTTCCAGCGCACCGCCTTGAGCCGCTGGCTGGCGCCCACGCCGAGAATGGTCGAACTGATTACGTGCGTGGTACTGAGCGGGAAGCCGAGGCGGGACGCGGTTTCGATCACCGTCGCGGCGGCAGTTTCGGCGGCGAATCCGTGGATCGGGTCGAGGTGAACCAGGCGGCTGCCCATCGTCTGGATGATCCGCCAGCCCCCGATCGCCGTGCCCGCCGCCATTGCGATTGCGCTCAGGATGATCACCCAGAGTGGTACTTCAAACTGGGTCAGTTGCCCACCGCTGATCAGGGCCAGGGTGATGATCCCCATCGTCTTCTGGGCGTCGTTGCTGCCGTGGCTGAAGGCCATAAACGCCGCCGACACGATCTGCGCCCGCCGGAAGAAGCCCCCCACCCGGGTGGGTGAGATATTGGCGAATAGCCGCAGCAGCAGCCGCATCAGGAACAGGGCGATGACGAACCCGATCAGCGGCGAGGCGATCAGCGGCAGGACCACCTTTTGCAACAACACATCCCAGTGGACCTGATTGAACCCCGCCGCCGCGATGCCCCCGCCGACCAACCCGCCGATCAGAGCGTGGCTGGAACTGCTGGGGATGCCGAAATACCAGGTGATCAGATTCCAGACGATGGCGCCAGCCAGCGCCGCCGCCACCACCACCTGGGACACATTGGTGCCGACGATGCCACTGCCGATGGTTTTCGCCACCGCCGTGCCGGATAGCGCCCCGGCAAAGTTCAGCACTGCCGCCATCAGGATCGCCACACCGGGGGCCATCACCCGGGTCGAGACCACCGTGGCGATGGCGTTTGCCGTATCATGAAAGCCGTTGATGAAATCGAACAGGACCGCCAGCACCAGCACCAGCCATAACAACACGCTGAACTCAGGCATACTTTGTCACCAACCCCCGCAACACGTCGGCGATATCCTCGGTCTTGTCGGTCACTTCTTCCATCATCTCGTAGATATCGCGCCAGCGAATCACATCCAACGGGTCGGTTGGGTTCCTGAACAGTTCCAGCAGCCCGGCGCGGAGCAATTCGTCGGCTTCGTTCTCCAGCCGGTTGATCTCGATGATCGCCGTGGTCACTTCGCGGAAGGTGCGGCGATTACGCAGCTTGGGCAACGCGGCGGCCACGCTCTTGGTCGAGGCCACGATGGTGCCCGCCAGGCGGAGGGCGGTGGGGGTCGAGTTCTTGACGTTATAGACCGCCATCGCGTCGGCAGAGGCGTGGATCAGGTCGGTCACGTCGTCCAGCGAGCGGGTCAGGGCGATAATATCTTCCCGGTCCAACGGGGTAACAAACACCCGGTTCAACTCATCGTAGATCCGATGGCTGATCTCGTCGCCCTCGTGTTCCAGGTCGTGGATGCGCTCGGCGGCTTCCGGCACATTCTGGAAATCAGTGCAAAGCTGCTCCAACATTTGCGCTGCCATGACATTGTTCGCGGCGGCTTGCTCGAACCAGCTATAAAAGCGATCATCTTGCGACTGAAAGATGTTCAGGAAATTCATGGATCCTCCACCTGTTTTACGTAGTACGCCCGGGACGACTACTGCAATTCTTATTCCGCTGTTAACACTTTGATAATAACCTGTTAACAATCCGCTGGCAAGCAATTGGGGGATCAGACGGTACAGATCGGCTGCTTTGCGGGCGGACGGCTAACGGGGGTGTCGGGTATAATAGCCTTATGGATATCGTGCTGGGTGGGCTGGCCGCGCTGCTGGTGTTGGGGGGCGTGGCGACGCTGGGGGCGGCCTGGTGGCTGCAACGGCGCAGTGGGCTGCCCCGCGCCCGGTTGGTCTACAGCGACACGGGAGCCTGGCAGCGCACCGACGAGCCGCTCTTTTCGCGCACCTATGGCCTGACCGGCAAGCCGGACTATCTGCTCGAAGCGCGGGGGCAGCTGATCCCGGTGGAGGTGAAACCCAGCCGCCAGGCCGCGCAACCTCAACCCGCCGACGTGCTGCAACTGCTGGCCTATTGCCTGCTGGTCGAGGAGACCCATGGCCGCCCGGCCTATGGCCTGCTCCATTACGCCAGCGGCACCTTCCGCATCGACTATACCGAGGCCAGCCGCACCCTCTTGCTGGAACGAATCGAGGAGGTCCGCTCCGCCCGCCAGGCCCGCGACATGCCGCGCAGCCACGATCAGCCGGGCCGTTGCGCCGCCTGCGCCTTCCGCACCCAATGCGACGAGTCGCTGGTGTGAGACGAGCGATGAGCAATGAGCAATGAGCAATGAGCGATGAGCAGTGAGCAGTGAGCGATGAGCAATGAGCGACGAGCAATGCGGGGATCGCTTCTTAATCTACCTCGTACCTCGTACCTCGTACCTCATACCTCATACCTCGTACCTCGTACCTCATACCTCGTACCTCGTCCGACGGAGCGCAGGGTACATCGCCAGTCGCTTCCCTGCCGCCGAGCCGGGTGCTATAATCGGCAAGAGATCACCCGGTTATCAGCACAAGGAGGTATTTCGCCATGAACGCGCTTGAAACGAAAGAGCCTGCCGCCGCGAAAGTGACGGTGGAGGTAAGTGAAGAACAGGTTGCCCACCTGGAAGAGTTGTCGGCTATCGCCAAGGCCCTGGCCGCACCGGGGCGGCTGGCGGTGGTCGGGGCGTTGGCGGCGTGCTTTCCCCTGCCGCTGGAAGTTCACGAGCTGCAAACCCGGTTCAAACAGTATGCGGCCAACCTGGAGCGCGAACTGCGCCAGTTGGCCGACGCGGGCCTGATCGAGATCGTGGAGTGGCGAACGCTGCGGCCCGGCGCGGAACCCCAGCCCCACCGCGTGGCCCTCAGCGACGCGTACCTGCGGCACATCCCCCACCTGATCACCACCCTGCACCAGATCACCAGCCAGGTCCATCCGCCCACCCCGCGCCCGATCCAGAGCGACCGGGAGAAGACCCTGAGCCGCTTTATGCCGGGCAGCCAGGTGCTAGCCTGGCCCGAACAATACAAGCAGCAACGGATCCTGCTCGAGGAAATCGTCAAGCGCTTTGCGCCCGACACCCGCTACACCGAACGCGAAGTCGATGCGATCCTCAAAGAGATCTATGCGCCCGACCATTGCACACTGCGCCGGGGGCTGATCGACGCGGGCTTGATGGACCGGGATCATGGGGTATACTGGCGGGTGGGGTAGCCAGCATCCACCAAACAAAAAGGCGGCCACAGCTACGATCTGTGGTCGCCTTTTATGCTTTCCGTAGCCAGGTTATGATGCCTTTTGCAGCCGCTCCAGCAGCCAGAGATTGATCAGCGTCTCCGGGGAAATGCCGCGCCGCTAGGCCTGCGCTTCAATTTGGGTATAAACATCGGGATCTAACGCGATGCGATGCCGTCGCGGGGCGCGCACCTCAAATTCTACTTCCCGGAGTTGATCTTCATAATCGGCCAGACTATGTGCATCCCAGAAGTCACCAATGTCTTCCACCGTAGCCGCCTGTGAGATCCTGGTTACTGCCGGATATGGTGATCACGCGTCACGCGGCTCCCAACCCCAACTGCCGGGCGATCTGCGCGGCGTGGACGGAATCGTGCGAGACGAGGTGGAGGGTGTGGGTGCTGATCGTGATCCGGCCTTGCTCCTCATGCTGGCCGGGGCGCTCCCAGGCGTCGGGGGCGAGCGCGGCCAGGTCGGCCACATGCTGAGCGCGGAGATGCAGGTATTCGGCAAACGCTTCCTGCAAATCCCCGGCGGCATAGTCGCGGTCGCGTGCCCAGGCTTCTTGATCAAACGCGGGCAAGAACGGGTTGTCATCGTCGCGCATAGCGCGGGTGCGCTCCAGGCTGCGCCTTTCGGCGTCGCGCAGGTGGCAGATCACTTCCACCACCGACCAGTTCTCGTCGCCGCCCCGCGCTGCCTGGGCCTGTTCCTGCGTGCAGTCGTCCAGCAGCGCCGCCAGGGTGGTCGGCGCGGCGCGGAACGCATCGAGC
>JBBSAN010000140.1:0-11709 GCA_038252265.1 Chloroflexia bacterium | reverse complement strand
GGGTCCGGGATCAGGGATTAGTTGCCAGCAGCGCCCAAGCCACCTTCCAAAATCCAAAATCCAAAATCCAAAATCACCAACCCCTAACCCCCATCCCCCATCCCCCTGCCTGGCCGATCCAGGCCTATGCGCTACAGGCGGGGGGAGCGTTGGTGCCGCTGGGGGCCGTGCAGGTGGTGAGCGACGGCGATCCCCGCGTGCGGCAGGTGCGGGCGGGGGCCGGGTGGGCCACGGCGGCGGGGAGCCGCTGGCGGGCGCGGCAGGTGGCGCACCGGGAAGCGCGAGGGATCGCGGTGACGGCGCTGCCGCTGCATCGCGGGTGGTATGGGTTCGTCCTGCGCCCACCGGGAGCGGCTCCCCGGCTGGTGGCGCTGCCTCCGGCGTTCCCGGCGCGACCGCCCCGGCTGCTGCGGCCCACTTCGGGCGGCTGGGTGGCGGAAGTGGTCACCCCCGGCGAGAAGCGGTGGAGTGCGTATAATCTGCTGGATTATGTGACGGAACAGGAGCGGGGGACATGAGCACGACGGAGGACGACCTGAAAGCCGCCTATTATGCCCGGATTGTGCCGGTGCTGGGCGCGGGCCTGGGCCGGGCGCGGATCGCGGTGGTCGGCGTGGCCGGGGTGGCGGGAGTGGTCGAACGGTTGGCCGGGTGTCGCGCGGTCCGGTGGTGGATTGCGGACGATGCGCCGCTCACCCCCGCGCATCCCCTGGTTCGGGGCGGCGGGGTCGGGTGCGGTGACGGCGCAGGCGCGGCCCTCGCCGCCGGGTTGCGGCGGCATAACGCCTGGGAGGATGGCTGGGCCTTCACCCACCGTCCGGCTTTGACGGAGGCGACGTTCGCCGCCCTCGCCGCCGAACTCCAGGCCGCCCCGCCCGATCTGCTGCTGGCGGGGGGCGATGGGGCCACGCTGACCCTGGCGGCGGCGCTGGCCCGGCGGCTGGATGTGCCCGCACTGCTGGTGGCCCATTGCGCGGGCGACGATCCCCTGGCGGCGTGCCTGGTCCTCTTGCCGGGCGAGGCCGGGCAGGGGCGCGACTGGACCGATTTGCTGGCGGCGTTGGGCACTCCCGCGCTCACCGACCCGGCGCACTTGCCCCCCGATCCGGCGGCCTGGCTCGCCTGGACCGAGGCCAACGGAGTAGCCGCGCTCCTCGCCAAAGCGTTGCTGACCCACGGCACCCCCCACGCCGCCCTCGATCTCGACCGCCTCCTCTGGCGCGAGCGGCGCACCGCCGTCATCCTGGGCAGCCCCGTTTGGCCCTGGACCACGCAGTATGTCAACCTCGCCACTGCGGGCCAGCGTCCGGCCAGGGGTCGGGAGTCAGGGGTCAGGGGTCAGGGGTCACGAGGTACGAGGTACGAGGTACGCGGTACAAATGCACAGGTAACTGAAGCAGGTTCGATCTCTGCTCAGCACTCCGCACTCCGCACTCCGCACTCCGCACTCGTCATCGGTTGTGGCAGTTTGGGGAGTCTGGTGGCGCGGGAACTGGCGGCGAGCCATGCGGTGCGCGATTTGGTGCTGCTGGATGGGGATACCGTGGGGGCGGCTAACCCGGTGCGCCAGTTCTTCCATACCGATCAGGTCGGGCAGCCTAAGGCTCTGGCCCTGGCCCGTAATCTAGCGGAGGTGATCGCCCCCGGCGCAGTCTGGACGGAAGCGGCGACGGAAGGCACCCCTGGCCTGCTGCTGACCCACGCGGCGGGGCGGATCACCGCCCTGGCGCATCATGCGACGGTTGATCGGGCCGGGCTGGCGGCGTTCCGGCGCGTGCTGCGGGCGGTGCGGCCCGGCGTGGTTGTGCTGGTGACAGGCAGCCAGGACGACTATCGGCTGGCGCGGGTGTTGCGAACGCTGAACATCCCGCATGTGGTCGGGCGGTGCTACCCTCGTGCCCGCTACTTCGAGGCGATTGTGGTCGATGGGCGGAGCGGGCCGTGCTTCGGCTGCCTGCGCGGGCACCTCTACACCGGCCCCGCCCCGCCGCTCACGCCCGAAGAAGCCCTGCGCTATGATCGCCCGCCTGCTCCCGGCGAACTCCAGGCCGAACCCGCCACAGTGGTCGAATCGGGCCGCGCCGCCGATGTGCTGGCCCGCTTTGCCGCCGCCCTGGCCGCCCCGCGCCGCGCCCGCCCCGCCTGGCTGGCCGCGCTGCTGGCGAGCGAACAGACCTGCCTGATCGGCGGTACCACCGCCCAGCCGGTCACCAGCGAACACGGCCCTGGCTGGGCCTACGGCGTGCGCCTTCCCGGCCAGGTGGTCGCGTTCGGCCCCGCCCAGGTCCTCGGCGTCGGCCTCACCCAAATCTGCCCCGACTGTGGCCGACGGCTGGACGTGAGGTATGAGGTATGAGGTATGAGGTATGAGGTATGAGGTATGAGGTATGAGTTACGAGTTGTATTAGCTTAAACTTCAAACTTCAAACTTCAAACCTCATACCTCATACCTCATACTTTAGCAGTATGGTGCGCCGTAAGGTGGTGGGGGTCTTCGTCGGCGGAGTGGCTGCTGGGATCGACGTGGACGTGGACTTCGGCCAGCTTGGGCAGCTTGTGGAAGAGGGTGTGGCGCACGGCCTCGACGATGCGATGGCTGTCGCGGGTGGAGAGATCTTTGTCCACCGTGATATGAAGTTCGGCCTGGAGGCGGTGCCCCAGCCAGCGCATCCGCACATCATGGACGGCATCCACACCGGGGACGACCGCAGCGGTCTGCTCCACTGTGTCCACCAGGGCGGGATCGACCGCGTCCATCAGGCGGTGCCACATCGTGACGGCGGTGTCTTTGAGGATGGCGAGGATGGCGAAGGTAATCAGCAGGCCGATCAGCGGGTCGGCCAGGGGGAAGCCCAGCGCCGCCCCGATCACCCCGATCAGCACGGCCAGCGAGGTCAGGCCGTCGGCGCGGGCGTGCTGCCCGTCGGCCACCAGCGCGGCGCTGCCGATCTCGTTGCCGATGCGGATGCGGAACACCGCCACCGCCTCGTTGCCGATGAAGCCACCGATGGCAGCCACGGCGACCCAGCCTAGATTGGTGATCGGTTGCGGGTTGATCAGCTTCTGGAGCGACTCATAGGCAGCGACCACCGCGCTGAGAAAGATCATCCCGACGATGACCACCCCGGCCACGTCCTCGGCCCGCCCATAGCCGTAGGTATAGCGCCGGTTGGCGGGCCGCCGCCCCAGCGCGAAGGCGAGCCATAGCGGCACGGCGGTCAGCGCATCGGCCCCGTTGTGGATCGTGTCGGCCAGCAGGCCCACGCTGCCGCTGGTCACAGCGACGACCAGTTGCAGCGCCGCCGTCAGCCCTAGCCCGATCAGCGAGACTTTCAGCGCCCAGATGCCTCGCGCGCTCGTCTCCAGCGCCGAGTCCATATTCATCTCGCCGTGGCTGTGCCCATGCCCGAACGGCAGCAGTTCCATCAGCCAGGCGAATGGCCCCTCGGCGTGGGCATGATCGTGGTCGTGGGCATCGTGGGCATCGTGGGCATCGTGGGCGTCGTGGCTCGTGGCTCGTGGTTCGTGGCTCGTGGTTACGGGCGTGGGGATGTCGTGGGCGTGATCGTCGTGGTCATGCCCATGATCATGGTCGTGGTCGGCGGGGATGGAGGCCGCCAGGGGCAGGTCGGCGTGGGTGTGATCGTCGTGATCAGCGTGATCGTGGGCGGCGGCGCGGTGGTCGTCGTGCGGGGGATCATGGGGTTGACGGCTCATGGCGGCTTACTCCCTGCCCTGGCTGGCTGACACTCTGGCGCACCGGTAGCGACAATCCCCGCTAGACCGTCGCGCTAGCTGCCGGGATTGATCGTGCGGGCGGCGCGCTCGCTGGCATCGAGGATCAGGCGGTGCAGGCGGGCGATGTCGCGCTGCACTTCCTCGTTCAGCGCATGGAGGGCCGCCTCTTCTTCGCTGCCCTCGCCGGAGGGCTCTGGTTCTTCATCCACAGCAGGCATCGCCCCGTCCGCCCCCCCCGCTGCCGCCTGCACGGGACGCAGCCGTGCCAGCCGGGCATTCACATCCTGCTGGCGGGTTTCCAGTTCGGCCAGTTGGGCCTGGGCCTCGGCCACCTGCCGGGTCAGCAGCAACGCTTCCAGTTCGGTGGCGGCGCGTGCCCGCACCATGCCCAGGTGCCGCCCGGTGCGCTCCACCTCGACCAGCCGCTCTTCCACCTCTTGCATCGCGGCCAGAGCCGCCCCCAGGTCGCCGGTCTGGACGACGGTCACTTCCACGATATGCTGAAGCTGGCCCCGGTACTGCTTGGTCAGTGCGGCCCGGTGGTGTTCGCGGGCTTCCACGTCGGCCAGCAACAGCCGGAGCAGGCCGATCCGTTTGTCCAGTTCTTGCATGGGGCGTTCTCCTCGTGCGAATCAAGCTCGCTCGTCAGCCAGATCAGCGGGTGGGGGGCCGGGCGGCCCGAAAAAGACCCCGTAACTATCCCGCCGGATCTCGCGCACACATTCTTCCAGGCTGCCGATAAACTCCAGCGGCTGCCAGCGGTTGGTGTAGCGCATGTATTCCAGCCGGTACAGGCTCCGCTCGGGGTCGTCCGGCACGATGCGCGCCCAAAGGGTGTAATACGCTTCCCAGGTGGGCCGCGCCTCCGGCTGCACCCGCTGGAAGAAGAAGAGGCCGGTCTTGCGCTCCTCCACCAGCACATGAGCGAACGCCGGGTCATCGCGGGTCACCGCCTGCGCCCGCGCCGCCATCACGCCGTTCGCCCCGATCCGGTCCATCTACGTTACTCCAATCTAAAGCACTGATACCAGATAGTCTGCCTCTGCTCCTGCTGCGGCCCGTGTCCACAGTACCGCTACGCGCTGTCGCGCAGGACTATCTAATTCCCAATCAATCCAGGTACTGCCGGGATGAGGGGGACGGTGGCGGAAAGCGCCACCCTCATCAATGAAGATCGCATAGGCGACCGGACACTTGCCACCGGCTACGTAGGCCTGAATGCGCTGCACATCCTTGCCCACGCCATCGTTCCCCCAGAACACGACCGGGAACTTGGCGGGTCGAATGTCTTTGCGCTGGTGGTCCGGCTCATACTTGAACTCGGCGGCCAGGAGCACGTTATTCGCGGCGTCCATGATCACCAGATCGGCGAGATGGTTGGGTAACAATCGATAATCATTATAGACGCGGTATGGCCTGTTCTGTTGCGCGATCTGCTGGATGAGGTAAGTTTGGAGGGTCCAGACAATATCACGTTCACAGAAGAAGATATAGGCGCTGTAGTTCGTACGCAGCCATTCCATCGCTCCGGCAAAGAGCGCTGCCGCCTCGGTGGCACCGCGCCCGGTGGCGCTGAAACGATCCGCATACTTGCCACGCACCCCGTTGCTGAAGTCGTACTCTTCCAGCATTTCATCGTCATCGGCATCATTAAGTGCCTGCTGCATAGTGTCTCCTCTCACGCGCGGTCGCCAGGCGTGCACTGATAATGCGGATATAGGGTGTCCGTTCTGTGTGGACTACCAACAGTATGTGTAAATAGCTGGACTGGCCGATGGTTATGAATCGCTCTTCTACAATCGAGTGTACATGGTCGGGAGTCGTAAGGGCCAGCGGGTCAAGAAAAACTGTGGCTGCTTCTTCAAATGTCACGCCGTGCTTCTTTAGGTTCTGCGTGGCCTTGTCGGTATCCCATTCAAAAACAGGCTCCATTTGGTGTTATTCCACATCCTCCCGCAGCGTGCGGTTCAGCCGGTGGAGCGCGTCGTCCAGCACACCGCCGATGATCATGTTGAGCATCGCGCTGTTGAAGGACGGGGTGTCGAGGGCGGCTTCCACCCGGGTCGCCGCACCGTCGTCCTCCGGGGTCAGCCGGATACTGAGCAAGCCGCTGGGGTTGCCTTCGAGGGCCAGTTCGACCAGCCGCGCTGGCTCCAGTTGTGCGATCCGCAGGCCCAGTACCACCTGCTGGCCCAACAGCGAGGCCTGCACCCGGTAGCGCTGGCCGATGGCAGGCGGCCCGGTTGGCTCCGGCCCGCTGAGGACGTGGGTAAAGGCGGTGATATACTCTGGTGTATGGGCCACATCGGCCACATATTGATAGATGCTTTCCGGCGTGGCCCGCACCAGGCCGTGTTTGCTGACATTCCCCACAATGTGTCTCCTGTAATTAGGTTTCAGGTTCGCTTTCATTAGCGGCTGCCAAAATTGCTTTGACTACTTTGTCAGAGACGCGGAAATCATGGTTAAGCATCGCTTCCACGAGCGGTCGTATTTCGGGAATCAAGCCCTGATCTTTAGCCTTGACCAAAAGGCCGAGACTGCCCACGACGGTAAGTCTGAGTGCTTGCGCTAAACGACGCGCCGGCAGATCATCAAGCAGAACCCAGGTTGTGTTAACTTCGAGCGCCAGCGCAATAGCCTCTCGTTCACCGGGGCCTAATTGGGCAGCAAGAACCTGGGCCGCCAATGGCTGGGCTAATTGCCGTTCCTCAACCCAATTCGGCAACGGATCTGCGCCGAAGACTTCTCGCCGGACAGCGGGTGGAATATAGGCTCGCTCCAACACTGCGGCCAGCAGGTCAAGCTGTCTTACCCGCTGAAATACAATAAGCGGGCTGGAATTGCTGACGTAGATCAGCACGCTCAACCGCCACCGCGAACCGTCAGTAACTCATTTTGTAATTCCTGGTCGCTCATGTCCAGGTACGGAATACCCAGGCGAGATGCATAATGAATGAACTCTTCTCGTCCCATCGCCAGTAATTCGGCGGCTTTGCCGCTGGATACCTCATTACGCCGATATAGCTCCAAGACCACGTACTCCTTGAGCGTATCCTCCAGGCTCCTTTGATTGTGATAGAGCAGATTGACCAATTCGCGGTCCAATTCGACCTTGACGATGCTCATGTCATGCCTCCTGATCTTCGGCAGCCGCCTGGGGCTGCTTCTTCCCGCGCTTGCCGCTCTCGCCTTTGTGGCCCTGCATCTGGTAGAGATCCAGTACCTCGGCTACGGTAGTGGCGTCGGTGGGCTGCTTTTCGCGCTCTTTGAGCAGGCGCGGGAAGCGCAGGGCGTAGCCGGGGCCACCATCGCTACCGCCCGCCGGGTGCATTGGACTGCGGCTCACTTCGTCGGCCTGGATCTCGAAGACGTAGCGGGGCACCACCCAGAGATCGGGCTTGAGCGACGCGACCACACGAGGATCTTTGTGCTCGATCTGGTCCGCCTTCAGCCGCTGGCCCAGTTCGATCCAGCCCGCATCGGACAGGCCGCTGGCGCAGCGGGTGACCGTGGGGAAGGTGTCGGTGGCCGGGTCGTAGACCGCGCAGAGGAGCGAACCGATGCCCCACTTGGCCCGCCGCCCTTGTCCGTAATAGTAGCCGACCACGACCACGTCCACCGTGTCGGCCAGGGAAGAGGCCTGGTACGAGCGTTTGAGCTTGATCCAGTTGAAGTCGCGCTTGCCCGCCTGGTAGGTGCCGGTGAGCTTCTTGGCGACGATGCCTTCCAGCCCTTCGCCCACCACCGAGTCGTCATAGAAGAGGGCCATCTCTTCGGGATCCTCGGTGTAGAGCGCATCGGTGATCCGCAGGACGGGGCCGGGTTGCAGCGTGTCGGCGAGCTGGCGGCGGCGCTCCTCGTAGGGTTCGCGGGTGAGATCTTGCCCATGCAGCAAGAGCAAATCGAAGGCCACCAGCCGCAGGGGCAGCGCCGCCTGGGTCTCCTCGATTTTGTGGACCCGGCGGCGCTTGGTCGTCTCCTGGAAGGGCAGGTATTTGTCGGTTTCGGGATCATAGGCCAGCGCTTCGCCCTCGAAGATCGCCTGGTCCGAGGCGATGTGGGTGCGGACAGCCTCCGCGATTTCGGGGAACATGCCGGTCATGTTCTCCAGGCCGCGCGAGAAGATCTGCACCTCGTCGCCGTTTTTGTGGACCTGGCAGCGGAAGCCGTCATATTTCGGCTCGACTGAGCAGCGCCCCAGGCGTTTCAGGATCTCTTCCACCCCATCGGCGCGCTCGGCCAGGGCCATCCGCACCGGGTTGCCGACATGGACGACGATCTGGTCCACCGCCTCGATCCCGTCGCGGTAGAGCGTTTCCGCCACCAGGCCGAGGTCGCTCGACAGGTTGTAGGCGCGTTCCAGCGGCGGGCGCAACGACTTATCGCCCGCTTTGGCCTGCGATAGGGCATCGAGCAGGGTCGGGTCGCCCACGCCCACGCGCAGCCGCCCGATCAGGATGCGGGCGACGTGCTTGGCGCTGAGGGGCGAGAGGCTGCTGATCAGATCGTTCAGCAGCTTGATCTTGCGCTCCTGGCTGCCCGCACCAACGGCATCGGCAATGGCGCTGAGCAGGGCGTGGACCTCCATGATCGTCGGGCCGTCGCCGACCGGCTCGTCCAGCGGCAACAGCGCTTGCCCGTCAGGGGGCGGGTTGGTGCGGCATTCCTGCGCCACCAGGCCGATATCGCCCAGGCGCTTGAACATCTGCTCGGCGTCGGTGGGGGTGTAGCCGGTGGCGGCGGCGATGGCGCGCAGGGCCAGCCGTTCGTTGACCCCGAACTCTTTCTGGCGGAACTCCGGCGCGAGCAACCCCTGGCTCAGATAGATCAGGGCGGCGACTTCGTCGGCCTCGGCCTGGCGCAGCGTGTCGGCCAGCATGGCGATCATCTGCAACCGGCCACTGATCGGCTCCAGCGCTTCCAGGGTTTCGGCAAACGTTTGGAACAACATGGGCATAATGGCTCCTCGCTCTGTAATCAGACTTCATTATATCATAGGCCGGGGCCTTCTGGCCCTCTGGTCGGCGGGTGGGCGGGGGTGTATACTGGGGGGCAGTGACCCCACGCCCCGGCCTGGCGTTTGACGGCGCGCTTATTGCTGCGGTGGCTGTATCACCTATTTGGAGGACAATCCTGATGCGTTTGGCAACTTATCGAGATAACACGCGGGCCGTGATGCTGGGGGTGGTGCAGGATGATCGCATCCTCAACCTGCAAAGCGCAGCCCTGGCGGCGGGAGTGACCCTACCCGATACCATGATCGATCTGATCGCGGCGGGGCCGTCCGCGCTGGAGCAGGTGCGCGGCCTCGTCGCCCAGGCTCCCGCCGACGCCTGGCGACCGCTGGCCGAGGTCCACCTGCTGGCCCCCATCCCGCGCCCGCGCAAAAACGTGCTCTGCGTCGGCATGAACTATCTCGCCCACGCCATCGAGTCGGCGCAGTCGCGGGGCAAGGAGTACGAACCGCTGGCGCACCCCGCCTTTTTCACCAAAGCGCCGACGACGGTGAGCGGCCCGTATGATGATATCCCCTTCGTCGCCCATGTTTCGGAACAGATCGACTGGGAAGTGGAATTGGCGATCGTGATCGGCCAGGGCGGTAAAGACTGGACCGAGGCGGACGCGCTCGATCACGTCTTCGGCTACATGGTGGTCAACGATGTGAGCGCCCGCGACGTGCAGAACCAGCACGGCGGGCAGTTCTTCAAGGGCAAGAGCCTGGACGGCTTCTGCCCGACCGGCCCCTGGATCGTCACCGCCGATGAAATCCCCGATCCACAGGCGTTGCACCTCGAAACCCGCGTCAACGGCGTCGTCAAGCAAGACTCCACCAGCGCCGATATGATCTTCCCGATCATCCAGATCCTGGCCGAACTGTCGGCGGGCATGACCCTGGAGCCGGGCGACATCATCGCCACCGGCACCCCCAGCGGCGTCGGCATGGGCCGCAAACCGCAGGAATGGCTCCACCCCGGCGACGTGGTCGAAGTCGAAGTCGAACGCCTGGGTACGTTGCGGAACAAAGTCGTGGCGGGATAAGTACGAGGTACGAGGTACGAGGTACGAGGTACGAGGTACGAGGTACGAGGTACGAGGTACGAGGTACGAGGTACGAGGTGTTTGAGGCGTAACATAGTCAATAATTACCTCATACCTCCTACCTCCTACCTCCTACCTCCGTCGGAGCGGGTATGCTGACCTGGAGCACGCTGACTGAATACCTGGAAGGGTCGCTCCTCGACGCAGGGGACGGTCGGGTGGGGTGGGGGACACCGAATATGGCCGTGCTGGAGCGGCCCTATATGCGGCTCGTGGCGAAAGGGTGGCCCGATCCGTGGTACAACTGGGTGGATCGGGTGCGGCTGGACCCCGCCCGCGTGCCGGGGGCGATCCAGGAGGCGCGCGAGTTCTTCGCCGGGGAAGAGGTGCCCTATAGCTGGTGGGTCGGCCCCAGCACCCTGCCTGCGAACCTGGGCGCGACCCTGGAGGCAGCAGGCTTTGCGCTGCTGGAAGAGATCGAAGGGCTGGCGCTGCGGCTGCCCGCCAACCTTGACGGCTGGCCCGTCAACCCCCTGGTGCGGATCGTGCCGGTGACGGACATCACCACCCTGCGGACAGCCCTGCGCTTGAGTGACACGTTCGGGCGGCGCGACCCGGTCGGCTTTGAGCAGGCCGTGGCGCGCTTCGCCCCGCAACTCGGCGACCCTGATTACTGCCGGTTGATCGGCTATCTCGGCAATTTCCCGGTGGCGGAAGCCAGCCTGGAGTTCCGGCATGGTGGTGAGGTCGCCTACTTCTCCAGCGGGACGACCCTGCCGGAGTTTCGCGGGCGCGGTCTCTACCGCACGCTGAGCGCCGAGCGGGTGCGGCTGGCCCAGGCGCGGGGGGCACGCTGGGCGCTAACCCACGCCGTCAGCACCACCGCGGCTCCAATCTGCCGGGCGCTGGGCTTCACCCGCATGTGCGTGCTGCGCGGCTACATCGAGCGTGCGGGCGGGTGATCCCCGGTGGCGCGGCTGTGAGCACGCCCACCGCGCAAGGCGGCGACTATCTGATAGCATAAGGTGGGGAGGAAGCGGAGCGCATGGCGATAGACAACGACCTGTTTCGCCGGGTCATGGGATCGTTCGCGTCGGGGGTGACAGTGATCACGACCCAGGCTCCCGACGAGCCGCCACGGGGGTTTACCGCCAGCGCCATCTCGTCGTTGTCGCTGGAGCCGCGCCTGCTACTGGTGTGCATCAGCAACGTCTCGGTTACGCTGGCGGCGATCCGGGCGGCGGGGGCGTTCGCGGTGAACGTTATGGCGAGCGAACAGCAGGCAGTCGCCCATCGCTTTGCCGGGCGGATCGAGGCCAAGTTCCAGGGCGTGAGTTGGGCACCGGGCATGTTCGGAATGCCGTTGCTCAGCGGGGCGCTGGCCCATGCTGAGTGCCGCCTGGCGACCACCTATCCCGGCGGCGATCACACGATCCTGATCGGGGAAGTGTTGTCTGCCGGGGCACGCGATGCCGCCCCGCTCCTCTATTTCCGGGGCAGCTACGGCGGCTACGCCGGGGCGGTGCCCTCGATCCTCTACCCCACCGAGGGGTGGGAAATCTGGTGAGGGGGACGAGGTACGAGGTATGAGGTATGAGGTACGAGGTACGAGGTACGGGATGAGAGGAGGATGCAAGGGTGGCGGAAAGTGTGGTGCAAAAGAAAAGCTTTGAATTCGCCCTGCTGACTATCCAGCTTTACTGCAAAGTGCGGGATCAACGCGAGTATGTGTTATCGCGACAATTACTACGCAGCGGCACAAGTATTGGCGCTAATGTGGCAGAAGCCTACTCAGGACCACTACATTTGCACTTTTTACAATTCGTGCCTGGCCGTTCGCGGGGCCTGTCCACATCTTGCGGCAGATTGCCGTATTGGCCCTAAATGTGCCCCCGGTATGACGTTTAATCAAAAAGTGCAAATGTAGTG
>JBBSAN010000139.1:0-11755 GCA_038252265.1 Chloroflexia bacterium | reverse complement strand
GATCGGTTGGAATGGCCCGCCGGTGGCCGATCCCGCCACGTTCTTCGTGCCGCCGCACAGCGCCTACACCCCCCAGGTGCCGCGCCTGTTCAGCGAAACGCTCAAGGACAATATTCTGATGGGCCTGCCTGAAGGGGAGCTAGACCTGCCGAACGCGCTCCACCTCGCAGTGATGGCACCGGACGTGGCAGCGATGAATGGGGGGTTGGACACACTGGTCGGCGCACGGGGCGTGCGGCTGTCGGGCGGGCAGGTGCAGCGGGCCGCTGCCGCGCGGATGTTCGTGCGCCCCGCCGATTTGCTGGTCTTTGATGACCTCTCCAGCTCACTAGACGTGGAAACGGAGAACGCGCTGTGGGAGCGGGTGTTCGCCCGCCCCGACAGCACGGTGCTGGCGGTGTCACACCGGCGGGCCGCCCTGCGTCGGGCCGATCAGATCATCGTTCTCAAAGACGGCCAGGTGGAGGCGATTGGCCCGCTGGACGCCCTGCTGGCGACCAGCCCGGAAATGCAGCGCCTGTGGCACGGCGAGATCGCCGCTGAAGAGCGCGAGACGGAGCCGGAAGGCGCTGCGGTCGCCTGACACCCGATGCCAGGCGGGTTATGTGGCAAACACCGTGGACGCGGGCAGAGTCGCCGCCAGGCGGGCTAACAGGGCGTCATCTATCCGGCTTCCCGCCGCCTCCAGTGCCATGAACAACGCGCCTACGACCGGTTCAAACGGGCTATAGATCGGGGTGGCGTGTGGGGTGGCCTGCTGCACGCGGGCGATCAGGGCGGCGGGCAAGACCGGCTCTGGATGGCGCAAGACGCCTCCGGTCAGGACCAGCGTGAACGGCCTTTCGGCAATCCCGACCCGGCGGGCGGCGGCAAGGGCATAGTCCCCCAGCGCCACGCCCTGCTCGTGGGCGATCCCCCGCGCCACCGGGTCCCCCGCCTGCGCCGCATCCAGCAGCGCCCGCGCCAGCAGGCTGACCCGCGCACTCGGGGGGTGATGCCCGGCGCGGGCGGTAAACAGGTGCAGCACCGCTTCAACGCTCTCCTGCTCGAAATGACGCAGCACAGCGGTGGTGAGCACCGTCGGCGGGTCGATCCCCAGTTCGGCGCGGTAGACGGCGCGCAAAGCTTTCGCCCCCAACTGGTGCGCGCCCTGCGGCTCCTGCCACCAGCTCGTATGCCACACCTGCCCCGCTGGCGACCGGGCCGCGATCGCCGCGCCGGTGCCACAGGCCACCCCCACCGCCGCGCCGGTTGTCGCCCCGGCCCACATCGCCCCCACGGCATCATTGACGACGATCACCTGCCGCGCCAGCCCGCGCTCGGCCAGGGTCGTCCGCAAGAAATCTGCGTCTTCCGGCCAGTCAGCCCCGGCCAGGCTGAACCCACCGACCACCGGCACCCCGATCAGCCCGGCCATTGCACGGGCCTGGGCGACGGCGATTTCCAGTTCGGCCAGCGGCACATCGGCCACCGGGTTGGTATAGATGTCCGAGCAGCCCCCCCGCCCCACGCCGACAACCGTGCCATCCAGCCGGGCCAGCAGGGCCATTGTTTTGGTGTTGCCGCCATCGACTCCCAGGATATATTCGCTGGCTCCCATAGGCGACCCTTTCACGCCGCCCGTGCGCCGGACGGCCACGCGGCGCGGTCGGCCAGTACGGTGACCTGGGCGGCCTGTTGCAGGTAGGAGGCGGGCACCTCCGGCGTGGGCGTCTCGGCCACCGTGCGGTGCAGAATGTCGCGCTTGTGCACGCCCGACACGACGAGCAGGGTCTGGCGCGCCGCCAGGAGCAGATCCATCCCCGCCGTGACCGCCTGGCGGGGCACCGCCACTGAGTCGCCCCAGTAGCGGGCGTTGCTGGCGAGGCTGGCCTCGGTCAGGTCCACCACACGGGTGGGAGCCTGGGGATCGACAGGCGGCTCGTTGAAGCCCAGGTGCCCGTTCGGCCCCAGCCCCAGCACGGCCAGGTCGAACCCGCCCGCCGCCGCCACCGCCCGCTCATAAGCACGGCAGGCAGCGTCCGCCTCTTGAGCATCCCATGGCAGCCGCACGACGTTCGCCTCCGGGATGCCCAGCGGTTCCACGAAGGAGCGCATCATCCAGTCATAGAGCGAGCGAGGGTCGCCGGGCGGCACGCCCAGGTACTCGTCCAACTGGAAGATCCGCAGGCGGGTTGCGTCCAGCACGCCCGCCGCGTGCCGCTCGGCCAGTTCCCGGTAGATACCCATCGGCGTGTCGCCGGTCGCCAGCAGCAGGGTAGCCGTCGGGTGGGCGGTGATCAACGCGGCGATCCGGTCGGCCCCGGCCCGGCTCAAGGCCGCGTAGTCGTCGGTGACGATTAACTCCATGATCGATCTGTCTCCAGGTGGGGCGGACCCATGTGTCCGCCTGGGTGGGGTGGCCGGGTGTGTCCTCTAGCGCAACAGCCGTTCGGGCAGGTAGTCTTTGTGCGCGGCAGCCATTTCGTCGTAGAGCGCTTCGGCGCTGGGCAGCGAGAAGCAGAGCGGGTTGCTGGCGAGTGCCCGGATGCCATCGCGGCGAGTGCCGCTCCAGGCGGCCTCGGCGGTCAGCGCCTGGTATTCGCCCAGCATCTTGACCAGCCCGACCACGTGCCGGGGCAGGTGGCCGTGGGTGAGCGGCGCGACCCCGTTGCGGTCTACAAATCCTTGCACCTCGACCACCATATCATCGGGGAGGTCGGCAATCGCCCCGCGGTTGGGCACATTCACCGGCCAGACCTCTTTGCGGTCGTTGAACACCGCATCCATCACATCAATCGCCAGTTCCAGTTCGTTGATCCCGCCCCGCGAGCGGTTGGGGTTCAGCACCGGCACGTCGGCCTGGGCCTGTTCGCGGTAGTGCTGCCAGTAGTCGGGCACCTGGGCCATGATATCCTGGGAGCGCGTGGTCGGCTTGGCCTGCAACTCGGCCAGGATATCATCCTTGAAATAGTAGTACAGGAAATAATCGGCGGGGATGCTGCCCATCGTGGCGGCCAGTTCCAGCCAGCGCCGGTTGTGCGCGCTCAACGCCGGATCGTCCCGCTTGCGGGCATACGCCGCCTGGAGCAGCGGGATCATGTCGGCCCCGTCGTAGAGGTGGCGCACCGTCCACGAGCCGTGATTGAGGCCGACCATCACCGCGTCCACCTTGTCCGGGTCGAGATCCGCCGCCCGGGCCAGCGCCTGGGGGAAGGTGATCGGCCCCTCGCACAGCGAGATGGTCGGGATATCCGTGTGGTGCGTGACCGCTTCGGAGACGAGGTTGATCGGGTTGGTGTAGTTGAACAGGATCGCGCCGGGGCAGACCGCTTCCATGTCGGCCACGATCCCCTGCATGACATAGATCGAGCGCAGGGCCATGAAAAAACCGCCCGGCCCCTGCGTCTCCTGCCCGATCACGCCGTGCTTGAGCGGAATGCTCTCATCCAGGTAGCGCGCCTCGAACCCACCGGGGCGGAAGCTGGTCAGCACCGCATCGCAGTCGGTCAGCCCGGCGCGGCGGTCGGTAGTGGTGGTGATGGTGAGATCGAGGCCGTTCGCCCGCGCCAGCTTGTCGGTCAGGGTCTTGACCAGCCCCAGGCGCTCCTCATTGAGGTCGATCAAGACCACTTCGGAGCCGTTGAAGTTCGCGCCCTGGTGGACGAACGAGGCCATCGTGCCGGGAGCACGGGTGCTGCCGCCGCCCACATAAGCGAGTTTAATACGAGCCATAAAGGTGCCTCCGCATGATTAAATAGGCGATGCGATTAAGAACCGGGCCGCGCCGGGTCGTCGGCGTGCAAACCAGTATACCGCAGATACTAGCCCGCAACAACCAGCCTGGGTGCGCCAGATCGCACCCAGGCTGCAAAGTCGGTCGCTGTGGACCAACCCAAGAGGGTTGGGCTTTGCAACATCCGTGCAGAGGATCGAACAGGGGCCAGGCTGGACCGAGGATCGGCACTTGCTGGTATAGCTGCGGGGGCACGAGAGCCACCGGGGGATTCCAGCCTGGCCCCTCGCCCATTTTTACCGCAGCAATACCCACCACCCACGCCACTTTTTGAAAGAGAGAGGGTCCGCATGGAAGAACATATCAGCCCCCTGGCCGGGCACCTCGCACCCGCCGATCTGCTGATCGATGTCGCCCAGCTCCAGGGCCAGTATTATGATCTGCATCCGGACCCCGCCGTACCGGCGCAGCGGGTGCAGTTCGGCACGTCCGGCCACCGGGGGTCTGCCGCCGATGGCACGTTCAACGAGGATCACATCCTGGCGATCACCCAGGCGATTGTCGAATACCGCAAGGCTGCGGGGATCACCGGCCCGCTCTATCTGGGCAAGGACTCGCACGCGCTCTCGGCCCCGGCGGAGCGCACCGCGCTCGAAGTGCTGGCCGCCCACGGGATCGATGTCTTCCTGGCGGCGAATAATGGGCTGACCCCCACGCCGGTGGTGTCCCACGCTATCCTGGTCTACAACCGGGGCCGACAGAGGGGGCTGGCCGATGGCATCCTGATCACCCCCTCGCACAACCCGCCCCGCGACGGCGGCTTCAAGTACAACCCGCCCAACGGCGGCCCGGCCTCGCCCGATATCACCGGCCCGATCCAGAAGCGGGCCAACGCGATGCTGGCAACGCAGAACAGCGAAGTCCAGCGCATCCCCTATGAGCAGGCTATCCAGGCGTCCACGACCCACCAGCACGACTTCGTCACCCCCTACGTCAGCGATCTGGCCCAGGTGCTGGACATGGACGCGATCCGCGCCGCCGGGGTGAGCATCGGCGTGGACCCATTGGGCGGGGCGACCGTGGGCTACTGGGGGCCGATTGCCGAGCGCTACGGCCTGAATCTCACCGTCGTCAACCCGGCGGTGGATCCGACCTTCCGCTTTGTGCCGGTGGACCACGACGGCCAGATCCGCATGGACTGCTCGTCGCCCTATGTGATGGCGAATCTGGTCCACCTGAAAGACAGTTATGATATTGCCTTCGGCAACGACCCCGACGCCGACCGGCACGGCATCGTCACCAGGAGTGCCGGGCTGATGAACCCGAACCATTATCTGGCCGTGGCCGTCTGGTACCTGTTCCAGAATCGCCCCGGCTGGCCTGCCGGGAGCCAGGTGGGCAAGACGGTGGTCAGCAGCAGCCTGATCGACCGCGTGGCAGCGAGCCTGGGACGCGGGCTGTATGAGGTGCCGGTGGGGTTCAAGTGGTTCGTGGATGGGCTGCTCGACGGTGCGCTGGGCTTTGGCGGCGAGGAGAGCGCCGGGGCCTCCTTCCTGCGGCGCGACGGCACGGCCTGGAGCACCGACAAGGACGGCCCGATCATGTGCCTGCTGGCCGCCGAGATTACCGCCCGCACCGGGAAGGACCCCGACGAACACTACCAGCAGCTTGCCGCTCAACTGGGCCGCCCCTACTACCGCCGGATCGACTCGCCCGCCACCCCCGACCAGAAGGCCCGCCTGGGCAAGCTCGCTCCGGACGATGTGAAGGCCACCACCCTGGCCGGGGAGCCGATTATCGCCAAGCTGACGCAGGCACCGGGCAACGGTGCCTCCATCGGCGGCTTGAAGGTGATGTCAGCCAATGGCTGGTTCGCGGCCCGCCCATCGGGCACCGAGAACGTCTACAAAGTGTACGCCGAAAGCTTCCAGGACCAGGATCATCTCGCCCGCATCCTGGCCGAAGCCGACACCATCGTTCACGACGCGCTCTGATCATCGCTGGAGTGGCTACGCTCTGGAAGCACCCCGCGTTCGTCGTCCTAACCCTTGGCCGCCTGCTCTATACGCTGGAAACGGGGGCGGTCGCCTCGAAGCCGGGCGCGGCGCGCTAGGGGCAAGCGGCGCTGGGCCGCGCTGGGCGGGGCTGATCGCGCGGGCCGTCACCGGGCAACACGCAGCGGGGGATGCCACCGACCGCGATATAGCCGACACGGTGGCCCTGGTTGCGCTTACGGTGGAACGGTTCCGCGATCAGTCCCCGTAACGCCGCGCATACTCCTGCACCCCCAGCAGGCCGAGCAAGACGGCGTTGGGGGTGTTGGCGTACTCGGGGTGGTATTCCAGCCGGTTGCGTTCACAGTATTGGACCAGATAGGTTTTGCCGTCGCTGGGGTTGCGCTCCATGAACGCCTCGCTCAACGGGTAGCCGAACTGGGCCAGCCCGCCGTGGCTTTCCCAGTAAGCGCGCAGCGGCGGAGCCAGGGTGTGCCCCGTTTCGGGGAAGTAGATCCCGGTCGTGCTGGCCGGGCGGGGCTGGCGGGCGAACGGAGCCTCGCCAGCCGCTGTGCGGGCATCAGCAATATCGGCCCCCAGGCGACCCAGCAGCACTTCGCTCGGCGTGCCCGCGTTTTCGGGATGCCATTCCAGCCGCGCCCGCTCGGTGTACTGCACGGTGCGGCCCTCTTCGGTCAGTTCGGGTGTGGTCGGGAAGCCGAATTGCGCCAGCCCGCCGTGGCCGTCCCAATAGCGGAGGAACAGCCCGCGCAGGCATTGGCCCGTTTCAGCGAAGCAGCGCGCTGCGCCGGGCAGCGCGGGGGCCGGGCGCGGTGTGGGGGCAAAGAGGCTCAGTTCGCTATGTTCGCCGTCGTTCAGCAGCAGTTCCGGCGGTCCCCCCGTTGCCGGTACGCGCCACCAGCCGGTGGGGCTGAGGAAGATCACCTGCTCGGCCCCCGGCCCCCACTGCGGGAACGGCAGGTCTTCTTGCACCGCCGACAGGAGGCGCAGCGTGCCGCCCCGCGCCGGGACGGTCCACAGGTCCCAGATGCCCCCGTGGCGCACCGGGGCGGCCAACCCAGGAGGTCGCCCTCCCGCACTGCCCAACCCCTGCCCCGCGAAGACAATCGTCGCGCCATCCGGCGACCACGCAGGGGCATAGACCCCGATGCCGTCGCGGGGCGTGACCAGCACCTGCTCATGCCCGCCGTCCAGGTCAGATACCGCCAGCCCCGACTGGATCCCACCGTCGGATGACACATCCTGGCGGATATAGACCACCCGCGTGCCGTCGGGCGACACGGCAGGCATCAGTGCGCCGGGGATGACGGGTGTCCGCTTGCCCGTTGCCGGGTCCACCCGCCCCAGATCCCAGGTGTCGCCCAGCGATACCCCGCCGAAGCTCAGATCCCGCGACTCGGCCACATAGAGCGTGCCGTCGGCGGCGAAGCCCGGATAGGCCAGCGCCCGGCCCGGTGAGGCCGACGCCACCCGCCGCGCCCCGGTGCCATCGGGCCGGATCACCCACAGGTCGGGCGTGCCGCCGATCGTCCCCTGGTCACGGATGAAAGCGATCTGCCGTCCATCGGGCGACCAGACCGGCTGCCCCACCGTGCCGGGCCGCCCGTAGAAGGTGACCACCCGTTCGCGCTTGAGATCGAGCGAGCGCAGCCAGAGATTGCTGTCGCGCACAAACGCCAGGCCTCGCGTGAACGGCTGCGGGTCGGCCACCACCGGGCCCCGTTGGTCCAGGGTGAATAGCTGCGCGGTCGAGGCATTGGCAGCGCGGGCGGTGACCCGCACGCCGTAGGTGCCGGGCAGCGGCGGTGCCCCGGCCCGCCCGGCCCAGGCCGTGGACGCGGGCTTGAGGTCGGTCGGCGGCAACGTGCTTCCGGCCCAGGCCACCGGCTGCCCATCGGCTCCTACCCACTGCCAGCTTGCCAGCAGCACCGGCTGGTCAAATTGCACCGTCAGCGTGACAGCCGACGCCACGAGCCAGGACCCCCCCGGCGTGAACTGCGCGTTGACCACTGCCAGCCGGGGAGGAGCCGCCGAGGCTGCCGATCCGGTGATGGGCAGCCCGTTCGTCAATAACACGAGCAGCAAAAGCGCCCGCAAGAAACGATTGTCTTTCATCACAGCCTGATTATAGACAGCAGATTCGGCCACTGTCAAGGGGTAGCTGCGGGCTTGATCGCTCGGATCGAGAACATCAGCGGCAGGTTCGCCGCCGGGCCGGTCGCCCGCCACCAGCCGTCGTCGCCCTGGACCATACCGGGAAACTGGGCACTGAAGTCGCTATAGGCAAACTCGTGCAAAAATTGGAGTTGCAGGCCCGCATCGAGCAGCGCCCCCACGATCTCACCCAGGCTGTAGTTCCAGTTGTACTCGACCCCCTGGTAATCGGCAGCGGTGGCGTAGGAGCCTTGCACCTCAAAACGCAGCGGCGCGTCGGTTTTGAAGTAGGAATAGCGCAGGTCCAGGCCGCCGTCGGGCGTCGGTTCAAACAGTTGCGAGAGCGGGTGAATCTCGCGGATATAGAAGAAGCCGCCCGGCTTCAGGTAGTGGGCCACGATCCGGCCCCAGGCAGCCAGGTCGGGCAGCCAGCTTAGCGCCCCCACATTGACAAACACAATATCGAACTGCCCATCCAGCACCTCCGGCAGGTCGTAAAGGTTGGCGCGCACGAACGTCGCCGGGAGATCCAGCTCGGCGGCCAGTTGCTGGGCGAAGGTGATCGCGTCGTCGGCCAGGTCGGCCCCGGTGACGGTCGCACCCAACCGCGCCCACGATAGGGTGTCCTGCCCGAAGTGGCACTGCAAGTGTAACAGCGTCTTGCCCGCCACATCCCCCACTTCGACCACTTCTAGCGGATTGAGGCTCAAGCGCCCGGCCTTGAACCCGGCCACATCATAGAAGGCCGATTCGACATGGAGGCCGGTCCAGTCATTCCATAGCTGGCGATTCGAGGCGATATATTCGTCCATCATCCGTACTCCTTTGGGGAACAAAAGAGCCGCTCCCGGTTAACTGCCGGGAGCGGCTCTTTTCAATTGTGAACATCTTCTAAAGGGATATGTTGACTGATCGGTAGCAGGAGCGAGATGTTGCTGAAGAACTCGATGGCGTTGCGCGTTACTGCCTGGACCGTCTGGTAGCTGGGCCGGTAGCCGGTCGGCTCCAAGCCGAAGCGGGCGAACGTCCCGCGCAGGCTGCTCCCCCGCCGCACCAGATAGCTGACCAGCAAGGGCTGGCGATAGTCGTAGCGGCTGAGCAGGCGCAGCGCGGTGAACAGTTGCGAGAGCGAGACGCCGAAGAACGGCGGGTCGCAGACGATCAGGCCGAACGCTTCCCCCAGCCAATGCGGGCGATAGATGTCGTAGGGCACGAACCCTTTGAGGTGGGCAAAGCGTGTGTCAATATCCAGGGTGCGAACGGCCACGTCGCGCCGCTCTAATGCCTGCCCCAGGAGCGGCGCGCAGAGGCAACAGGGGTTGGCGAACCCGGCGACCACCTCGGCCAGCGTGTCGAGCGTCGGACGGTCGAAGAAGTATTGCTCGTTTTCATGCAATTCATACATCGCGCCGCCCCTTCTGAAAGTGCTGAGTGCTGAGTGCTGAGTGCTGAGAATTACGCAATACGCAATACGCAGTACGTTTCACGTTTCACGCTTCCCGCTAATCCAGCCCCTTGAGCGAGGCCAGCGGCCAGAGCCGGTATTCGACTTCGGCCAGCCCCGCCGTGACCACTGCCGCGACGACTTCCTCCGACGGCTTATAGCAGGCATCGGACTCATCGAGCGGGACGTTGCCCTGGTCGTTGACGATGATCCCTTCCTGGCGGTACTGGCGGTTGACCACCTCTTGCGACAGCTTTTGCTTGGCCGCCGAGCGCGAGAGCCGCCGCCCCGCTCCGTGGTTCACCGAGTAGCCACTGTTCACCGCCCCGGCCAGCGGGCGCAGGATGAAGCTGTAGTCGCGGTTGCTGCCGGGGATCAGGATCGGGTGGCCGGTATCCTGCCACAGCGTGTTGTAGAGCGCCGGATGCCCCGCCGGGAAGGCGCGGGTCGCCCCCTTGCGGTGGACCCACACGTCGCCATAGTCCGGGTGCGTCTCGCGCTGCACGAGATTGTGGCTGATTTCGTAGATCAACTCCAGGTCGGCGTGGAAGACCGCGCGGAAGGCCAGGGCGATCTGCTGGAACAGGATCAGCCGGTTGAGGATGGCAAAGTTGCCCCCGGCAGCCACCGCATTGAGATAGCTGCGGTGATTGGGAGACTCGGGGGTGAAGTAGCCCAGATCGAGGTGGGTGATCAGGTCCGGCTTTTCGGCGCGGGCCAACTCAAAGTAGTTGGTCGCCAGCCCGTGGCCGAAGCCGCGGCTGCCGGTATGCACCTGCACAAACAGCGTCCCGGTCTCCTCGCAGCGCTGCAATTCGATGAAGTGGTTGCCGCCGCCCAGCGTGCCCAATTGCGGGATGCCGCGCTCCGGTCGCCCCTTGCCGCCCCACGGAATGTCCCAGTTGTCGTCCACAGGGATGCGGTTGCGCTCGGCGCGGCTGCGGTCGAACGCCGCCCCATACTCGGCCAGGTAGTAATCCGCGCCACCGTGGATCAGTTCGGTGAATTCCTTCTCCGACACGCCCCGCAGCGCCGTCTTGCTCTTGCCGCCCGCGCCCATCTCTACCCGATCCATCACGGCGCGGTTGAAGGCCAGCCGCTTCCCCGGCGTCGCCGCCTCGACCGGCACATCGGAGCGCGCGCTGATCATCCCGCAACCAATATCGTAGCCCACCGGCCCCATCGCCAGCGTCCCATCGGTCAGGATCACCGAGCCGACGGGCACGCCGTAGCCGTGGTGGACATCGGGGGTGATGACCACCAGTTTCACGCCGGGGAACCGGGTCGCATTGACGATCTGCGGGTACATCCCGTCCTCGGCCTGGGACAACAGCGCCGGGGTGAGGAACAGCCGCACGGGCACCTCGCCCGTGTCGGGGGTCTGGAGGTCGAACCAGCCGCCGGGATTGGCAACGGCAAAGCTCTTCCAGTTGTAGGTATGGGCTACGCGCCCGCCCGGTCCCTCGCCCCCTGCCACAACCGGCACCGCAGGCGACCCCGGCACGACCCCCTTGTGCTTACCCTTCTTCGCCATCACGCGGTCTCCTCTCAAGTGCCATTCAGCACGATCCCTGCAATCTTCGGGCCTACATTCTCAAAAACTGATCACTGACCACTGATCACTGACTACTTGAACGGTAGGAACGCCCCGGCTCGAACAGGGGACCCCCCGGCTGTCGTCCGGGTGCTCTACCAACTGAGCTACGTTCCCAGGTGAGTAGGCGGTAAGCAGTAGGCAGTAAGCAGATCGATTCGTACTGCCCACTGCCTACTGCCCACTGCCTACTCGTTTACAGGCCGGGCAGGTACGGGACCCACTCGGCGTAGACGGTCAGCGCCATGTGCTGCGCCACCGTGCGGATGCCATGAATGCGCGGGGCGCGCGGCTCCCGCAACAGCCGCATCCGGGCCTCCGTCAACGTGCGGCCACCCTTCCGGTGGTTGCAGGTCCCGCACGCCGTCACCAGATTTTCCCAGGTATTCCGCCCGCCTCGCGACCGGGGGACCACATGGTCCAACGTCAGCGCGTGGGGCCGCGTTCCGCAATACTGGCAGGTGTAGCCGTCGCGCAGGAAGATGGCCCGGCGCGACAACCCGATCGGGTGGACCGGGCGGCGCACCTGATAGGCCAGGCGGATCACCGAGGGAGCCGGGAAGGCGTGCGTCACCGAATGGATGGCCCCGGCGCGCTGCTCCAGCACTTCGGCCTTCGCCGCCAGCACCAGGCCCAACGCCCGCTCCAGGTTACACACGTTCAACGGCTCAAAATTCTGGTTGAGGACCAGGACGGACTGTGACGGCTTCATTGCATAGCACCATTCCTTTCGCGGTGAGCCGGGGCGTGGTCCCCCGGCGGGGGGTGGCTGCGGGGCGACGCACGGTCGCCGGTAGCGGGGGCGCGGCTCGAACGCACGACCCAGGGCGTAT
>JBBSAN010000138.1:0-11766 GCA_038252265.1 Chloroflexia bacterium | reverse complement strand
GCGGTTGGTCGGCGCGATGCAGGGCTCCCCGACCCCACCGCAGGGGTAGCCGCTGATCACCCCCCGCGCGGCGAGCTGCTCGACATAGCGATAGAAAAAGCTGCCCGGCGGGCTGTCCGCGAAGGTCTGGGCGGTCGGCGTCTCGCTAGCCCCCGCCAGTCCGGCCACGATCTTGCTCAGTTGGCCCCGCGTCACTGGGGTGTTGGGGCGGAAATACGGGCGGTTGGTCGGGCCGATGCACGGTTCGAACGGCCCCCCGCAGGGATAGCCGCCAATAAGCCCCCGGCTCGCCAACTCCTCGATGTACCGCCAGAAGGGGCTCCCCGGTGGCCCATCGGCGAAGGTCTGGTGGCTACTCGGCAACGGGTCGGCCAACCCGGCGGCCAGACTGACAATCTTACTGGTCTGCCCGCGCGTGACGTTGGTGCCGGGGCGGAAGTAGGGGCCGGGGCAGGGTTCGCCCGGCCCCCCGCAGGAGTAACCACTCACGATCCCACGGCATACCAGGCAGCGGATTGAAGAGTAGAAGCTGTTAGTGGGTGGTACATCCACAAAGGTGGTCAGACACACCGCTGGGGTGGTAGTGAGTGTGGCCGGGACGGGGGGAGTCGGGGTCGCCGTCACGTTTAGTGGGGTTAGGGTCTCACTGGCGATCACGGTTGGCGTATCCAGGAGTTGCCCATGCAGGGGACGCGCACTCGCCCGCACTGCGGAACCAGGCATCCCCAGGCAGAAGAACCCCACGGCTGCTGACGGGATACTAACCAGCCCACTCCATACCAGGAACAGGACAAGTCGTCGCATTGTTGAGGCTCCTTCCCGCTGCGACCGCGCCGCAGGGTCTGAGGTTAGATGCAGGTGTAGACGACCGCGGCACATGGTGCCAACGGGCGCGAATTCAAGGCGCGGGCACCCGCGCCTTGAGCTTTCCTGGGTGCAGTGCCCGCCCGTCAGGCACGAGAGTGCCGCGAACACCGCTGGGCCAACTGGCGGCAAGTGCCGTATGGCGGCGGGTGGAGACGTACCGGCCGCTCACGGCCCGGCCCACCTGCAGGGAGCGAGAACGAGTCCGCCCGTAAAAGACGCTGAAGGGATCGCAGCAGCACCACCAGTAACGCAGCAAGCCTTATACCGCCGAAGACGACACGGCCCACCGCCGGGCACCCGGCCTAGGCCGGGGACAGCGCGAGCGATCGCTACCTGTTGTGCCGAGCGCCGAGTCCACACCGACGCCGATAACGTCCGAAGATCGGGGGTGAGGGAATGCGCACCTCCGACGCAGGCCCACAAGCCGCACTGGCTGCCCGATGCGCCGTAGTCGCTGCAACGTGGACCTGCTCACATAACCGTTCCGATTTTAAGATATTCTTCCCCACTGTTCCCTGTGGTTAGCGCTGTCTGTAGCTCCGCCAGTGGGCGGATCGGCCCTGCGCGCCAAATGCAGCGTGCCTACGACCTCACCAGCGCCTCGCTACGCTAGGAAGCCGCGCCATATCGCCCACTTTTTGCCATATCGCCCACTTTTTGGCGGTCCTTCGCCTCTCCAGCCTTCTGGTGCGCCCAATTTTCAGCCGCGTACGCAGCCAGGCACCCAGATTTTTGCGGCCTGCCGCGTTCAGCTTAACCGACTGATGTGTGGTAGCAGCGTTGCGCCCAGTTCGCGCAACTCTGGCCCGCAGATCAGGATCAGTGTCATCAATCCGGCCATCGCGAGTTGTTCCGCCATTGGCCGACGCTGCCGAGTCCCTCTGGCCCATCGGGCGCGTTCGCGTACTTTCAACCACTGGGTTTCATCCAGCTCCCACAGCTCCATTTGCGGTGACCAGAAGGGCGTCACGTACCACTCCCCCTCCTGCACCAGCGCGCCAGGGATGGGATCACCGTAAAAATCTACGGTCTGCTCTCGCACAGGCACCAGGGCAGCCGTCTTGCCCTCTGGCTCATTATCCCTTTGAGTCCATCGCTCCCCCGTGGAGGTGGGACCATACTGGTCACACCTGATTCATGCTTGATGATGCAAGCGTGACCATAATGGTCACACCTGCGGTGTTGAGTTATGCCCAAAACGCACATACGAACCGAGGCATTATATCATACACCCTGCCAATGCCTACTACCGCACTGTCCCCCCACGCGGTAGTATGCGTTGGCACGGGTAACACAGCAGCTATCAGGCTAAATCGCGGTCGCCCAGGAGTGCAGAGCGTCCGGCTTTCCGGGCGCTGCGCTTCTCCCCTGGCCCGTGAGCTCCAAGGGCAGGGGCGAGGGCCACCCGTGGCCGCTGTGGGAGCCGTACCGCCGGACGCACGGCTTGGGGTAAACACAGGCGGCCCCATGTGCCAACGGTGGTTCCGGGGGGGTCCCGGAGCACAACGGAACGGGCGTTGGTATGCCTTTCGTGCGTCAATCGAGGTGGGGCAGCGGGCCGAGCGTCGGACGATCCCCAGGTGATCACCCCTGCTACGCAGGGGCAAGGTCAAGGCTGCGCCTTGACTACTCACCGGGGTTCTACGCCCCGCGCCCTCCAAGGGGCGCGGTTCGTCCGACGCTCTGCCGAGGGCCTGCTGTCTCGTGTCACGAACCAGTTAATCATCAGCATGCCCACCTTGTGGAAAGCGCTGTTCTCCCCGCAAGAGGCTTTGTGTTACGCACGCATATTCTTGAGTAGGCCAGTATTGGAACGGTGTTCGATACTCGATTTTTCCTTCCCAACAGGAGCCTTTTGCACAGTTTCCGGGTCTCTTCTACACCATAAATTTCCCCACACCACACTTTACTAGGAAGATCGTGGCACCTGTCGTCTCAATTTTGCATAAAAATCATTCTCACATCTAATTGACAGCGCACTACGACGCGGGCTCAAACCGCTAAGATTGTTGCCCAAGCTGCTAACTTCACCGATCCTATTCCATCAACTCAGCAAACCTTCCAAGATGTACCTCCCACGGATACATTTTGGATCTATATCGAACGATTGTATGCCCACGGGGTTGTTTCCGGCTATCCTTGTGGCGGGTCAGGAGAGCCATGCGTCTCCCCCAATAATCGCCCATACTTCCGTCCCGCTGTCACCATTACGCGAGGCCAGTTGGCAAAGATGGTGTCGCAAGCAGCTAGTTTCACCGAAACTGTCCCGTCCACGCAACAAACCTTCCAAGATGTACCGTCGACAGACGCGTTCTGGCTCTATGTTGAGCGGCTATACGACCATAACGCTGTTGTTGGCTACCCCTGCGGGAGCACCGGCGAGCCATGCGTCCCTCCAGCGAACAGGCCCTATTATCGCCCCTACTCCACCACCACTCGTGGACAAACAGCCAAAATTGTCAGCCTTAGTTTCCTGCTGGCCTGCGCCCCCGGCAGTCCAGATGCGGATCATCCAGTGGGCAAGCCAGGGGCACCGGCCTCACCGCCAGCATTAGCGGTGAGCAGCCCTACCGACCCAGCCTCGACAGCCACTGTGATCCTTCCAACGCCCATTGGGACAATAAGTTTACCATCACCGGTGCCCACAGGTTCCGTATTGCCCCACCCGGTACCCACCAACGAGATCCTAGACGGGAATGGGCCGTAAGTTTTATACTCTAGCGAGACTGACTCGCGATATCAGCAGAGGCGCAAGTCAGTTTCTCCAAATATATAGGAGGTGCTCTTCCGTCAGGTCGAGTGATCCGAATGGTAGGACGAATTGGACTTAGCACTCTGTTGATCCTCGGAGTGGGGTTAATCCTTGTCTGCTCCGAAGTGGCTGCGCGCGGCATCAGGCCGTTCCTCAGCGCACGCCTGCTGCCCACGACACCGGTGAGCACCCCCAACCATCCCGACATCGCAACCGAGATACTACAGACCGTTGCAGTGAGATCTAATAACCGTAGTGCTTGATGAAGCCCCGAATCACGTCCGGCCTGTGCCGCAATCGGTCAATCGCGCGGCGTAGTTCATGGCGCAGTTCAGCTTGATCGTGACAGGTGATGTTTCGCAACTCAACATTCTTTAACTGATTCCAAACCCCTTCATCAGGGTTCAGATCGGGTGCGTATCCGGGCAACTGCTCCAACCAAATGCGCTCCGCAGCGCCCGCCGCCAAGAATGCCTTCACGGCGCGGTCGTGATGTATGGGTGCGCCGTCCCAGATGATTAGCAACTTACCGTCGATCTGGCCCATCAGATGTTTGAGGAAATGCACGATGGTACACCCTTGAAGGCTTGTGTTTGCACCGCTGTCAGCAACTGGCCTTGTGCGGTGATGCCGCTGATGACCGAGAGATGATCCCGCGTCAGCGACACGCGCAGTACGGGTGCTTGGCCGCACGGCGCATAGCTACGGACCACCCCAGCCAACAGGTAGAAAGCGGCCTCGTCTACCCAGACGATGATTCGGCCTTGCCGCCGTGACTTTTTTTGAGTGTGGGCCATCGCTCAGTATGCCAAGCAGCAATAGCTTCTTCGTCGCGCTGCGTGGCCCGCACGACTGGTTTTTGCGGACTCCAGCCCAGTTGTGCAAGCACGCGGCTGACATGCGCGGGATGGTAGCGGACATGAAACTGATCCTTGATGAGTTGGGCGACCCGGCGGCAGGTCCAAACTTCACCCCGAAAGCCATGGGCTTCGGCTCCTTCAAGCAGCAAGCCGACAAGTTGAGCGTGTTGGTCTTGGTTAAGCAAAGGCGTCGCGCCGGGCGCGGGGTGGTCCCGCAGAGCCGCGATGCCGTGCAGCCGGGCACGCGAGAGCCATTGGCTAACAACACCTTGAGTAACCCCCAGAGCAGCGGCGATCTGCTGCTGCGTCCAGGCTTGTTGGTGTAATTCCCAGGCCCGGAGGCGACGCCCTTCGCGCCAACTGATCGGTGCTTTGCGATCGGTTGTATTCATGAACTCCCAGTACAGCAGATAGCGGTCCACGATTATTAGATCTCAATGCAACGGTCTGTAAGAGGGGTAGGACTGGACACGACGACTACGACGGCGACCGCGTCCTTAACGGCTACTCCGCTTCCATCGGCCTCCTCTACAACGCCGCCTACCTTAACCCCCTCTTTGACCCCTGATCAAACCGCAACCGTGACATCAACCCCCGCCTGTACCACGCTTTGGAATGTGGTTGCAAGCCCCAATGTCGGACTAGGGGGCAATTACCTGACCGCCGTGGACACCATTGCCGCCGATAATATCTGGGCGGTTGGATATTACACAAGCAGTCTTGGGCTTGAGCAGGCTCTAATTGAGCAATGGGATGGCCGTCGCTGGACGGTCGTTTCTGGCGTTAACACGAACGGAAACAGCCGCCTACTTGGGGTCGTTGCTCTAGCAGCTAATGACCTATGGGCGGTCGGATACCAGCAGCCAGTCACTGCTACCCGCCCTCTCACCCTGATCCTGCATTGGAATGGGAGCCAATGGAATCAGATGCCCAATGCTGGCCGGGGAGCGCTCAACGCGGTGACGGCAATAACTACAAGCGATATTTGGGCGGTGGGTACCACTGACTTTTTTAACCAAGCGCAGACCTTGATCCTCCATTGGGATGGTCAAGCGTGGCAGACCATCCCTAGTCCTAAGGGCGATCCGACCTATAACACCCTCAATGGAGTCGCTGCACTCACAACCGATGATGTCTGGGCGGTCGGCACCTTCCGCGTAGAGCAACAACTTTTAGCCGAGCATTGGGACGGCCAAGCTTGGAGCATCGTGCCTGTCCCTAATCCCTGTTGCTTCGACAATGAATTTCACGATGTTATTGCCTTCGCTTCTAACAACATTTGGGCGGTCGGGAATGGGTCGTGGCAGCCGCAATATAGTATTGAGTATCAGTGGGACGGCAGCACCTGGCATGATTACGCTGCGATATGGGCGTGGTACTATAACAAGCTCTACAGTGTGGCGGCAGCGGCACCGGACGATATGTGGGCAGTAGGAGTGGGGTTTCCACGGGGGATGTTGATCACCCATTGGAATGGTCAGCAATGGCAAGCGGTGACGACCCCGCCGAACCCGAACATCACCGTCCTGTATGGCGTGGCTGCGGTCACCGCCAATGATGCCTGGACGGTCGGCTACGACGGCTTTTACAATGGGATGGCGAAGCAGACGGCGACCCTGCATTACACCGGAGCATGTACCACCCCCACGCCAACGGTGACCCCGTGCCCCGTGCAATTTACCGATGTGCCGTCCGGCAGTACGTTCTACCCCTACGTGCGCTGCCTGGCCTGCCGGGGCATTGTCAGCGGCTATCCTTGTGGAGGGCCGGGCGAGCCCTGCCCTGGCGCGTACTACCGTCCCGGGAACAACGTCACTCGTGGGCAAGCAGCCAAACTCATCGGTTTATCCGCCGGGTTTCAAGAGCCGGTGACATCCACCCAGCAGACCTTCGAGGATGTTGCACCAGGTACGACCTTCTGGCCCTATGTCGAGCGGCTGGCCGGGCGCGGTATCATCGGCGGTTATCCCTGCGGGGGGCCGGGTGAACCGTGTGTGGGCCCGACCAACCGGCCCTACTTCCGCCCGAACAATAACATGACCCGGGGACAGGCGGCCAAGGTCGTAGCCAATGCGGTCCAGTTTGCCGATCAGATCCCGTCCACGCAGCAGACCTTCGCCGATGTCCCTTCGAATCAGGTCTTTTGGCTGGCTGTCGAACGCATGGTGGCCCATGGGGTACTCGGCGGCTACCCGTGCGGCGGGGCAGGGGAGCCGTGCGATACCAGGCAGCGCCCTTATTTCCGCCTCGGCACCTCCGTCACCCGTGGGCAAATAGCCAAAATCGTCGCCAATACGTTCTTTCCCGACTGTCAAACCCCTTAAAAATGCCCACTTACCGGATGATCGTACTTGGGTGCTGTCCAAGAGGACAGCAGGATTTTCACAAGGGCTTACACAAAATTGGCAGCCTTGCCCACACCATAGGTAAATCGGCGTCGCCCCAAAAACTCTACCATTGCCGCCTGCGGTCCAGCGCTGCGCGACGGGCAGGACTCTAATCTTTTTGAGGGAGGGCGGTTATACTGCCTGTCGCGGGCTGCAACGGGACCTCCTGAACCAGGGGGGCCGCGCTGGGCTGGACGGTGATCCGCCCGCGCCGCGTTCGCTCGACGGTGCCGCGCCCCCCGGAGACCCCGCAGTATCAGCATTTGAAAGCGGTCGTCCTGGCCCACGAAGGCGCACAGCTCGCCCGGCTCCTGGCGCAAGGCTACGGGCACGCGGCGCTCCAAGATCGGCTGACGAGCTATGCCGGTGGGCACATCGGCGCGACGGTCCCCAGTGACCTCAATGACTATGTGGCCTACGGACCCGCACCGCACCAGACGGTGGTGCTCATTCCGCATCCCTGGCGGCCACCCCCACGTTCGGGACCCGCCGTCCGCTCCCGGAGGACGGGACGACCCGGCAGTGGGGCCGCCAGGAGGCACGGCTGGAACGCTACACGGCGCTCACCCCCATCGTCCCGATCGTGGGGGTCTTTGCCACTGCAACAGCGCTGCCGCCCTATCAGACGCTTCTTCACCAGGCAGGATTGCACGCCCTCCCCGTCGACCACCTCGCCCCGACATGGCCCTGTCTGATGGTACGGTAAACATCCCCAACTCGCCCCATGTGTCCGCAGCTACGCCACCACGGATATACGCCCGCTGGTCCTCAAGCATTTGTATGGGGGGGGTCGTCCTCTTCCGTCGGCACAAGCGATGGCAGGAGATTGCGGAACTGCTGGAGGTTCGAGACGCCGCAAATGTTGCTCCGGGCGGCGGAGGATTTCTTTGCTCAGGCCAACCAGCATCCGCAGCGCATCCTCTTGGTGATCGGCGCGCATACCACAGAAGTTCCTTGATTGTGCTGAGGATAACTTTTACATGAAATTTGAGACAATAGACGCAGCGATCTTCTGGGGAGATGTTGTATTTGGTTACTTGCTCGGATCTGCACGAAAGGCTATAATGCCCCAGACAACTAACCGTTATCGGTCGCGTTGTCGCTGATGCTCAAAATCCAAGCAACGGGCCGTTACGCTTTGCGGTGCTATAATCTCGTTGCGGTGAAAAACCACACCAAGCACTACGATGATCGTCAGAAAGAAGAAATGGACGTGACCTAGCAAAAGGAGGCTGATTATGTTGCGCTGCTCGCCCAGTGTGCGCCGCCTAGCCTGGTGCCTAGCGCTGTTGCTCCCCTGGTTAATGCTGGGTGCCGTGAGTACTCCGACTCCCGCCGCCCCCCTCCGCCAGCCCGCGCCGCTCCACCGCCTGACCGACCCGGTGCCTGACCCCCATGTCGCTGATGTGCAATGGTTCGCCGCCACCGGCCACACCCTGCGCAGCGCGTTCCTCGACTACTGGACGCGCTACGGTGGCCTGGCCCAGTTCGGCTACCCGCTGACCGAGGAGTTCACCGAATCCAACGACCCCGACGGCCAGAACCCGCTGCGGGTGCAATACTTCGAGCGCAACCGCTTCGAGTACCACCCCGAAAACGCAGGCAGCCTCTACGAAGTGTTGCTCGGCCCGCTGGGCCGCGACTTCCACGCCCCCAACCCGCCGGTCGCTGCGCCTACCGATCCCGCCGTCCGCTATTTCCCCGAAACCGGGCACACCCTCCAGGGCGCGTTCCTCCAGTACTGGGACACGCACGGCGGGCTGTTCGTCCACGGCTACCCCCTGACCGAGCCATTCCCGGAGCCCAACCCGACCAACGGGCAGACCTACACGGTGCAATACTTCGAGCGTTCGCGCTTCGAGTGGCACCTCGAGAACGCGGGCAGCCCCTATGAGGTGTTGTTGGGGTTGTTAGGCCGTGACCTGGCACGCCGACAGGGATATTTCGACGGCACGTATCCGCGCTTTGGTCATGCACCGGATCTTTCTTGGATTGCAGGCCAAGTGCTGTTGCATGTTCCACCCATATGCATGGGTCTCGAATGTGGTTGTTCCATTGTCCGCTATGACCAGAATGACTCGCGAGTGCAGTTAGATGGAGGTGGCTGGCAAGACATTAAATACACAGGCCAAATACACGAGGGTATATTTCTTACCCTGTTTGGGCACCCAGCTCGTACCGATGAGCCATTCCGCGTGTGCCCCGTCGATCCTCAACCGGGATATCTCGTGGACCGCGCTCAAGTCAGCCACACACCTTAATAGGCACAAACTGCTGTATTAATGTTCTGCTGGTGATGCTCATAGCAATGAAGGAGAAACCTATGCGGCGCTTACAACTACATGTTGGTGCAGTGGTAGTGTGTGCAGTTATGCTGCTAGGAGCGGTTGTCGTGGCGATTCAGCCGATTGATACTCCGTTCGTACCAAGTCCAGCGATCATGGCCGCTTCAATGAACGACAGTTCCGACAGTGGCTGGGGCACTGTCCCACCGGGTGCAAGAGGTCTTTCTATGTCAACCCTGGTAATGCTGGGGCTAGTTCATCCGCCCGTAGTGCCAATTGGTGCTGTCCAGGGACTTCATCCCCTACATAGCGTGCCCTTTAGTGTCATCAACTGGGGACCTGCGATGAATATCTCTCATCAATCAGTCAACCCTGGTGGATCTAATGAGCCCGCGGCAGCTATGCATCCCAATAATCCTCTGTTAGCCATCGTTGGTGGAAACACCTCTTACCCACTACCGCGTCATACCAACATAGAAAATACTAATAATGGCGGTGCTACGCAATGGAGCAGCCGTCAAGCTCACAATTGCTCATCTGCTGGAGATGGAGTACCCGTCTGGCTTTCGGACGGCAATACTGCGCTTTTTACTAGTCTTTGTATATCACCTCCTGACAATTCCGTCCTGACATTGAGCAAATCTACTGATGCAGGTGCTACATGGTCCAACATTACTCAATCGAATATTCACTGGCCTGGTTTCTTCAATGATCGCGAGTACTTGTGGACGGATCACAACCTGAGTGGGGGAAGCCAGTATGGGGGTCGTGTATATCTAACGGAGACTTTATATGATCCAGCTCGTGACGGTATCACCGTTACGGTCGGGCTGCGTTGGAGCAGCAATGCAGGTACTACTTGGAGCGACTTTGTTGGGCTAGTTGACCCCACTGAGTACCAGAGACGGGTAAACCACAATTCCTTTGCATCTCTGGCAATCCAGCCGGACGGTTCGATTGTAGAAGTATGGCACCGTGGCCGCTGCTGCGAAAATCCAGAGCCGAGTCGTACTCCTATTATTAATGTAGAAAACAAAGTGATGTGGGCACGCTCGACAAATGGTGGTGATACCTTCCCATCGTCAGGTGCAATTGTTACAGTTCCAGTAGAAAAATCGGTACCCTGGACTGCACTGTCTCCAGGTAACTTTCCTTGGAGCGACAGTCCAAATATTGCTGCTGACCCAGTAGACGGTACATTGTACACCGTTTGGGTAGCCTATCGCACGGCTAGTGATAATCGAACGGGGCGAGTTTACCTATCACGCGGCAGTGTGGACGCCATGAATTGGTCGCCCCCAGTCATGGTCGATCCTAACGACGCATATCCTCTTAACTTCCAGTACTTTCCTTGGGTGCAAGTCTCCAAAGATCATGTAGTTCATGTAACCTACGGTGCCGCAGCACCTGGTGGCAATGGGACTACACAGGTCGCCTCATATTACGTGCAATCTACCGATAGTGGTCAGACCTTCTCTGCACCCATCCAATTGAGTGACGCTGTCTTCGCCGCCTTTAGCTTTATGGGAGATTACCAGGCCAGCAGCATCGGAGGCTACACAAATAATGGTCAAGGGACAATCCTAACAACATGGACTGATACTAGCAATGGTGAGGATCGGTGGGGCCGCTTCGGCACGTTCCAATTCCCGACACCAACGCCAACACCCCCAACGACACCCACGCCCGCCGCCACCCCCTGCCCGATCCAATTTCAGGATATTGCTTGCAACACGCGCTTCTATCGCCAGGTCCGGTGCTTGTACGAGGGCGGGATCGTCAGCGGCTATCCCTGCGGCGGGGTGGGCGAACCCTGTCTGCCGCCCGGCAACCTGCCCTATTACCGCCCCGACAATAATCTGACCCGGGGGCAACTCAGTAAGATGGTGGACCTGGCGGCCAACTTCAGCGACCCCCTCCCGTCCACCCAACAGACCTTTGAGGACGTGCCGTCGAGCAACCCCTTCTGGCTCTACATCGAACGGGTGGCGCTCCATAACATCGTCCAGGGGTATCCGTGTGGCAGCCCCGGCGAACCGTGCCTCGCCCCCGGCAACCGGCCCTACATCCGGCCCTATAACAATGCCACCCGGGGCCAACTCACCAAGATGGTGTCGCTCGCGGCCGGGTGGACCCCCCCGATCCCGTCGACGCAGTGGACCTATGAGGATGTGCCGCCGGGCAGCACGTTCTGGCTCTATGTGGAGCGCGAGAAGATTAAGAGCGCCCTTAATGGCTTCGGCTATGCTTGTGGGGGGCCGGGCGAGCCGTGTGTGCCGCCGAACAACCGCCTCTACTTCCGCCCGTACAGCAACGCGACCCGTGGGGAGGCCGCCAGCGTCACGTCCATCACGTTCTTTGGCCGTTGCGGTTTAGATGATGACACCGACGCACCGCCTGCGGGTGCCCCCGGCAGCGTGCCCCCTACTGTAATCTCGCCTACGGCACCGCCGATTACCCCCACGGCAGGGAGTACCGCCACGAGCACTGTGATTCTACCTTCGCCAATTCCCACGGCCCCCCTCCCCTCACCGCTCCCGACTGGGCCGGTGCCGACGGTGGGTGGCACGAAGTAGCCAATCCAAAAGGGCAGCCGCGCCACGATCAGTGGCGCG